>JACQCN010000261.1 GCA_016201575.1 Candidatus Rokuibacteriota bacterium
GAGTGCGGAAAAAGACCCACTGTGATCCGCGAAGACCCGGAAATCAAAGGGATCGACTCGCGCGAGTCGCTCCGTCTGATCGCGGAGAGCTGGGAGTCCTTGAAGCCGTTACTGGACGTGGTTAGGGGCCCGTCAGAAAGATAACGAGGCGCATTTCAACTCGCGTCGGGCGGGGACGACATCGAACCGCTGCCCCCGACCGAGAATGGTGAGGGCTCGAAACCCGCACGTCCTGGCTCGCTTCGCCTCGAGCCGCGTTCTTGGTTACGATCTGGGGGAGTTGCGCCGTGAGGTCGTCAACCACAAACAGGGAGGAGCCGAGCCCAGAGTAGCGTAGCAACCGTCCGGCGGGAGGACTCACCGATGTAGAGGCCAGAGGTCGGATCACCCGATCCCGAGCGTGGAAACATGAACGGCCTGCCTGTCGGGCTCGTGGGGGCAGGGCCGGGGCGGGCGGGCGCGACATGAGACCCCAACTCGGAAGTGCGCCACGTGGGGACGCGGCCCGCTCAGGGATCAGCCGATGGCACAGCGCACACAAACACCTCCTCGCGAGCGGCGATGGGTCAGATGGCCCGCCTGACCGCGATGGTAGCCAGGGACAACGGCACCGTCAAGGCGCCAGCGTACGAGCACCTGACGGCGCGTAGCGGCACCGCGCCGCGAGGCGACACGAAGGCTGCTGACCTGCCCGGATCTCTGAGCTCAGGGCGTGGCGATGGGCACGGGCGGGGCGAGGCCGGGGCTCTGTCCTGACCGTGGCAGGCCAAGATGAGCGAGGATCCGCCGAATGACGCCAGGATCGTCCACGGTGGCGATGAGGCGCATGCGGCCTCCACAGCGGGGACACGCGACTCGATCCGCTATCACCTCTTCGCGCCCAAGGCGGCCGGAGGGTCCGCGGCCAACGACTTCGCCGCCTGGTTCAAGTCTCGCCCATTCCACCGAGATCGTGCTCGGCGCCGGCCCCGAGCTCCAGCGCAAATGCGCCGGAGCGTGAGTGCCGCGGTGCCATGCTGTTCGGGACACGCCGTGAAGACCCTCGCTACGCCGGCTTCGCCGCCCGGAGAAGCGCCAGGTTCTCCTCGACCGTGTCCCTTCCGGTGATGGCCCGGAGGACGACCTCGTCGACCACCCCGCGCCAGGCGTCGAGCGCCGGCGCGATCGCCTCCGGACCCTGCGCGGCGATCCCCGTCTCCGCCGGCTACACCCCCATGCGGGCGAAGTGGGCAGCGTACGCGGGGATCGCGGCGTAACGGGCCCCTTCCGCGAGCAGCACCGAGCGCCGCCGCAACGAGGCGCACCGGGAGCTGGGCCCGCAGCTCGGCGATCCCCGCGCGCACGCGGGGCAGGGCACCCGGGTTCGGGCTTCCTACCCCGAGCAGGAGGCGAGCCGGGGGAAGCGCGTTGTCGCGCACGCCCTGGACGATGCTGTCCGGTCCGCGCGTGTGGAGGGGAATCACCCCGATGCCGATCTCGATGCGCCGGGTCTCGCCCGCCGCGAGGGCGAGCGCCACCAGCCCGTCGGTCGCGCCGGGATGGTTCACCCAGAAGGAGCTGTACCCGAGCGCCTCGGCCTCCCGCGCTGACGCGCGGATGATCTCGGGCGCCGTGCCGGCGAACAATGCGAAGCCGCGTGCCATCACCGTCTCCTCTCGAGGCTCATGCCGCTCTCCTCGTCATCGCTGCCGTCCGGTCACCGCGTCCTGGATCGCCCGCCACACGCGCGCGCTCGTCGCCGGCATGTCGAAGTCCCGGACGCCGAGCGGCGCCAGGGCGCTCACGACCGCGTTGATCACGGCCGGCAGCGCGCCCACCGTCCCCGCCTCGCCGGCACCCTTGGCCCCCAGGGGGTTGAGCGTCGTCGGCACCGGATGGCGCTCGATGGTGAGGTCGCACAGGGTGTCGGCCCGCGGGATGCCGTAGTCCATGAAGGTGCTCGTCAGCAGCTGGCCGGAGTCGCGGTCGTACACGACCTGCTCCATCAGCGCCTGACCGAGCCCCTGGGCCACGCCCCCGTGGATCTGGCCCTCGAGGGTCAGCGGGTTGACGACGGTGCCGACGTCGTCCACGACGACGTAGTTGACGAGCGTGACCGCGCCCGTCGCCTCGTCGATCTCCAGCTCGCACACGTGGCAGCCGTTGGGAAAGGTGGCGGCCGGCGGGGAGAACGTCCCCGTCTCGTACAGGCCCGGCTCGAGACCGGGCGGGAGCTGAGCGGGCTGGAACGCGGCCCGCGCCACTTCCCGGACGGCGACGGCCCGGTCCGTCCCCACCACCGTGAATCGGCCCTCGGCGAACACGATGTCCGCTTCGGCCGCCTCCAGCATGCGCGCGGCGATCTTTCTCCCCTTGGCGATCACCTTGTCGGCGGCCATCCAGAGCGCGGTGCCGCCGATGACCGTCGACCGGGACCCCGTCGAGCCCATGCCGAACGCGACGCGGTCCGTGTCCCCGTCGACGAAGCGGACCTCGCCGGGATCGAGGCCGAGCCGCTCGTGGAGGATCTGCTTGAACGTCGTCTCGTGCCCCTGGCCCTGGTTCTTGGTGCCCATGAGGATCATCGCGGTTCCGCTCGGGTCGAACCGGATCTCGGCAAACTCGGGCCCGGGCGGCGCCGCCCGCTCGATGGCATTGGCGACGCCGATCCCGCGCAGCGCGCCGCGCCGGCGCGCCGCCGCGCGGCGGGCGGCGAACCCCGCGACGTCGGCGAGCTTCAGCGCCTCGTCCATGCTCTGCTCGAACTCGCCGCAGTCGTAGGTGGCGCCGAGCGCCGTGCGATACGGCATCGCGGACGGCGGGATGAGGTTCGCCCGGCGCAGCTCGACCGGGTCCATCCCCAGCGCGCGGGCGGCGGCGTCGATCAGCCGCTCGGTGACGTAGCTGGCCTCCGGCCGGCCCGCGCCACGGTACGGTGCGGTCGGGCTCGTGTTGGTCAGGACCCCGGTGACGTGCACGTGGGCGGCGGGGATGGTGTAGACGCCGACCAGCGTGGCCACGTTGGAGAAGGTCGGGAGCAGGTTCCGGTCCGAGGACACGTAGGCTCCGAGGTTGGCCGTCGTCCGCACGCGGAGCGCGAGGAAGCGCCCCTCCGCGTCCAGGGCCAGCTCCGCCTCGCTGATGTTGTCCCGCGCGTGCTCGTCGGCCAGGAGCGCCTCGTGGCGCTCGCACGTCCACTTGACGGGCCGGCGGAGCTTCCGCGCCGCCCACAGCACGAGCCGGTGCTCCGCGTACTGCCAGCCCTTGGCCCCGAAGCCGCCGCCGATGTCGCCGGCGATGACCCGGATCTTGTGCTCGGGCACCCGGAAGATCATGCTCGCCAGCGCGTTGCGGACGCGGTGCGGGTACTGGACGTCCGCGTAGAGCGTGTAGCGATCCTCGCCGGGATCGTAGAGGCCCAGGGCGCCGCGGGGCTCCATGTACTGCGCGTGCACTCGCGTGATGACGTAGCGGCGGCGGATCACGCGATGGGCCCGGGCGAAGGCGGCGTCGGTGGCGGTCCGGTCGCCCACCTCGAAGACGTTGGAGACGTTGTCGGGGCACTCGTCCCACACCGGCGGGCTGCCGGGCCCGGCCTCCGCCGTCGAGGTCACCGACGGCAGCGGCTCGTAGTCGATCCGGACCAGCCCTGCCGCGTCCTCGGCCTGCGCCGGCGTCTCCGCGACCACGAGCGCGACCGGGTCACCCACGTACCGGACACGATCCCGCACGAGTCCCGGGTGCGGCGGCGCGAACATCGGCGAGCCGTCCGGCCGCTTCCGGCGGAGGGTCATCCGCGTCGTGCCCAGGCCGTCGCGCGCCACGTCCGCGCCCGTGAGCACGCCGAGGACGCCCGGGGCCCGCGTCGCCGCGGAGGCGTCGATGGAGCGAAGCCGCGCGTGGGCGTGCGGCGACCGCACGACGACGGCGTAGGTCTGGCCCGGCAGGCTCACGTCGCCCAGGAACCGGCCCTCCCCGCGGAGCAGGCGCGGGTCCTCGAAGCGCGTCACCGCCTGCCCGATCCCGAACTGCCCCATCAGCGAGCCCCTCCTCGCATGGCGCGCCGCTTCACGCGGGGCCGGCGCCGCCCGCGTCGAGCTCGAGCACCCGGCGGATCGCGGCGTCGGGCACGCGGATCTCGACCCCGGCACGCTCCTCCTGCAGGAGCATGGCGACCCGCGCGTCGCGCTCGGCCCAGCCCCGGTTCAGCGCCTCGGTCATCTCCTCGAGGGTGAGGTTGGCGAGCCGCATCGGCACCTTGTGCTCGCGGCCGAGGGCGGTGGCCAGGCTGACGTCCTTGTGGGCGAGCCGCAAGGCGAACGCCGGGGGCTCGAACCGGCCGGGGAGGAAATGATCCTTCAGGCCGTCGAAGGTGCGGCGCCGTCCGGTCGCGCCCTGGCGGACCGCTTTCCACAGCGCGAGCGGGTCGACGCCCGCCTTGACGCCCAGCGTGAAGACCTCGGCCAGCGCCGTCTGGACGACGAAGCTGGCGCAGTTGTGGACCAGCTTCGCGATCGAGCCCGCGCCGATCGGGCCGACGTAAGACGACTGATCGCCGATGGCGTCGAGCACCGGCTTGTAGCGCGTGAAGATCGCCTCGTCTCCCCCCACCCAGAGCGCGAGCCTCCCCGTCTCGGCCCCGCGGGGGCCGCCGCTCACCGGCGCGTCCAGCATGTGGATGCCGCGCGCCGTGAAGACCGCGTGGATCCGGCGGACGACCGAGGGCGCGTTGGTCGTGAGGTCGAAGTACACCGTGCCCGCCGCGAGCCCCGCCAGGAGCCCCTGCTCGCCGAGGGCCACCGCCTCCACTTCCGCCGGGCCCGGCAGCGAAGTGAACACGACCTCGCTCGCCTCGGCCACCGCCCGCGGCGTGTCGGCCCAGCGCGCGCCGGCCTCGCGGTGGGGCGCGGCCGCCTCTCGCCGCGCGTCGTGGACCACCAGCTCATGGCCCGCCTTCATTAGATGCGACGCCATGTGGCGCCCCATCATGCCCAGCCCGATGAACCCGATCTTCATGTCCGCGACGCTCCTTTCTGAGGTGGCGCACTCGTCGAGCAGGACGCTCCGGCGCCAGGGAACTGCATTATGTACGAAATCGGCGTCGGGTTGGTCCACGGTTGCCATGGGGATCGGAAGTGCGCCGCGCGGCCACCGGACCTTCCGGGAGGCGAAAGCGAACCGGTAAGTGGTAGAGTTTCCTTTGAGGAGGCCGGAACGCCATGACGCCGAACAGGTACGACCGCCGCCGGCAGGACGTGGGCAACATCGTGGCGCTCGAGCACGTCAACGTCTGGGTGCCCGACCAGCGCCTCGCCACCATCTTCTGGATCATGGGCATGGGCTTCACCCGGGATCCCTACCTCATGGTGGGGATCGAGAACATGTGGGTGAACATCGGCCAGCAGCAGTTCCACCTGCCCACGGGGACGCCCCAGGTGCTGCGCGGGACGGTCGGCCTCGTCGTGCCCGACCTCGGCGAGCTGACCGAGCGGCTGGAGGCCGTCCGCGGCCCGCTGGCGGGGACACGGTTCGCCTACGAGGTCGAGGGGAAGACCGTCACGGTGACGTGCCCATGGGGAAACCGCCTCCGCTGCTACGCCCCCTCCCCCGAGTTCGGCGACATGGTCCTCGGCCTGCCCTACGTGGAGTTCCCGGTGGCGACGGGCGACGCGGCCGGGGTGGCGCGGTTCTACGAGACGTTGATGGGCGCGCCCGCCACTGTCGGCGACGACGGCGCCGGGGTGGCGGCCCGGGTGCGGGTGGGCGGCGTCCAGTCCCTCGTGTTCCGGGAGACGACGCAGCCGCTCCCCGCCTACGACGGCCACCACATCGCGATGTACATCGCCGACTTCTCGGGGCCGTACCGCCGCCTGCTCGAGCGCGGGCTCATCACGCGGGACACCAGCGAGTACGAGTGGCGCCTGCAGTCCATCGTGGATCCCGACGACGGCCGGCTCCTCTTCGAGATCGAACACGAGGTCCGCAGCCTGACGAACCCGCTCTACCTGCGGCCGCTCGTCAACCGCAACCCCGCCCAGCGGCAGCCCACCTACCAGCGCGGCCGCGACGCCTTCGTGCCGCGGATGGGCTAGGAGAATACAAAGGCACCAGCTACTATTTGCTCCACACGTCCGACGCGGCGCATCGGTAGGCTTCGCGTCCTTTCTGGTCGCGAGGCCTGCCAGATTCTTGAGCGTCATGGGGACACC
>JACQCN010000085.1 GCA_016201575.1 Candidatus Rokuibacteriota bacterium
ACTGTCCCGAGAGCTTCGGCAAATCGGTTGCCCTCCTTGCCTCCTCGGTAGCTACTGGGGCGCACCGACAATTCCCCAGGCCGGACTTGCACCGGCAAGAACACAGCACCTTTCCACGGCGCGGGTGAATAGTGCAGGCTAGGGGTAGATGAGGGCCGACGCGCGACGCTTCAGGAAGCTCTCCCGCTCCATCTCGGCCCAGGCCGTGAGCCGCTCCAGCGGCTCGTTCCGCAGGATCGCCCACATCGTCGAGCGGTTGACCAGAAGGTTCTGGATCAGCTCGGGCTTGTACTGGTCGCGGTGGCGCGCGCGGAGCTCGCGCGCCAGGGCGAGCGCGACCGTGACCGGGCGGATCGTGTCACGGTTGGTCACCAGCAGCCGCACGCCCGCGCACTGAATGGTCGCGTAGATGTCGGCCGCCGGCGTGAACCAGACGGGCTCGAAGCGGACGCCGGGCAGCGCGCGGCGGTTGAGCGCGTCGGCCAGGCCGTAGGGCTCGATCCACGGCGCGCCCACCACCTCGAAGGGCGCGTCCGTGCCCCGCCCCACCGACACGTTCGTCGCCTCCAGCAGGCCGATGCCGGAGTACAGGAGCGCCTGCGTCACCGAGCGGATGTTCGGCGACGGGTTGGTCCACGGCAGCGCCGTCTCGTCGAACCACTGCGCGCGGTCCCAGTTCGTCAGCGGCACCACCGTGAGCGTCACCGGGATGTGCTGCTCGACCGCGGCCAGGCGCGCGAACTCGCCGACCGTGAGACCGGTGCGCACGGGGATCGTGTGGGGCGCGGTGAAGGAGCGGAGGTCCGGGTCCATCAGCGGGCCTTCCACGAACCGGCCGGTGATCGGGTTCGGCCGGTCGAGCACGTAGACCGGGATGTTGAACCGCGCGGCCTGCTCCATCGCGGAGACGAGCGTCGTCAGGTACGTGTAGTAGCGCACGCCCACGTCCTGGATGTCGTAGACGAGCGCGGTGACGCCCTGGAGCATCTCCGGCGTCGGCCGCCGGGTCGACCCGTAGAGGCTCCACACCGGCCGCCCCGTGACGGCGTCCACGCTGTTGGGCACGTCGGCGGTGGCGTCGCCGTTCAGCCCGTGCTCGGGCGAGAAGACCGCCTTGAGCGTCAGGTTGGGGGCGGCGGCGAAGAGGTCGATCGCGCGGTGGCGCGCCATGTCGATGCCCGTCTGGTTGGTGATGAGCCCCACCGACTTGCCGGCGAGGAGCGCGAAGTTCTGGCGGACGAGCGCGTCCAGCCCCGTCAGCACGGGGCCCGCGGAAAGCGCGGGCGGGTCGGCGGCGGGGCCCGAGGGCTCCGGATTCGTGGACATCGGCGTGAACGGCGGCGGCTCGGGGCCCTGGAAGAGCGCGGCGCCCACGGCGGCCGTCACGCGCGCGCGCAGCTCGCGGATGCGGCCGGCGCCGTTGCCGTTCGGGTGCACGCGGTTGGTGAGGAGGATCAGGTATGTGCGCGTCGGCGGATCGATCCACACCGTGGTGCCGGTGAAGCCCGTGTGCCCGACGGAGCCCGCGGGGAAGAAGAGGTACATCGGCGCCGCGTAGGGCGAGGTCACGTCCCAGCCGAGCCCGCGCGGGCTGTCGGGGTTGGGCCACGGCGTCCACATCGCCCGCACGGTGCTCGCGCGGAGCACGTGGCGGCCCTCGAGGGTGCCGCCGTCCACCAGCATGCGGCAGATCCGCGCGAGGTCGCGCGCCGACGAGAAGATGCCGGCGTGGCCGGCCACGCCGCCGAGCAGGCGCGCGCGCGGGTCGTGCACCGCGCCGCGCAGCAAGTGCCCGTTGAAGAACTCCGTGGGCGCGATGCGCGGGCGCAGGTCGCCGTCGGGCCGGTACGTGGTGTCGCGCAGCCCGAGCGGGCGGAAGAGGTGCCGGCGGAGGTAGCGGTCGAGCGGATCGCCGCTCACGCGGCGCACGACCTCGCCGAGGAGGATGAAGCCCATGTCGCTGTACTGGAAGCCGGTGCCCGGCGGGTAGTCGAGCGCGATCGTGGCCAGCGCCCGCGCCGCCCCGGGGAAGCCCGCGCGCACGGCGGCGTCGGGCGGGACCGCGGGGAAGCCGGCGCGGTGCGCGAGCATGCGCCGGATCGTGACCTGGCTGAAGGCGCGGCCCCGGAACTCGCGGAGGTAAGCGCCGAGCGGCGCGTCGAGGCGGATCCGGTTCCGCTCCACGAGCGACATCACGGCCAGCGTGGTGCCGAGGGGCTTGGTGAGCGAGGCGATGTCGAAGACGGTGTCCTCGGTCATTTGCTCCGGCGTGGGCACGACCTGGCGGAGGCCGAACGCGCGGTGGTAGAGGACGCGGTCGCCCTGCCCCACGAGGACCACGGCGCCCGGGATCTCGCCGGTGGCGACGACGTCGCGCACGGCGTCGTCGACGGCGGCGAAGTCGAAGGGCTGGGCGTGGGCGGGGACCGGAGCGAGCCAGAGCGCGAGCAGAGCGCCGATCAAGAGGGCCACGCGCATCGTTGGCCCAATCATAGCATCGGCCCGCGGTTTCCCGCGCACCCTCGCCGGGTGTGCTACGATTCGCCCACGATGCACCGGGTGTTCGTCACCGGGGGTACGGGCTTCGTCGGCCGCACCCTCATCCAGGCGCTCCGCGCGGAGGGCCACGTGGTCCGGTGCCTCGTCCGCCGCGGCTCCGAGCACGACCTGCGGGGCTTCGAGGCCATCGAGCGCGTCGAGGGGGACGTGCTCGCGCGGGCCTCGCTCGACGAGGCGATGTCCGGCTGCGACGCGGTCGTCCATCTCGTGGGCATCATCCGCGAGCACCCCGCGCGCGGGATCACCTTCGAGCGCCTCCACGTCGACGCGACGCTGAACGTCCTGGCCGCCGCCACCACCGTGGGCGTCCGCCGCCTCCTTCACATGAGCGCGCTCGGCGCGCGGCCCGACGCCCGCGCGCGCTACCATCGCACCAAGTGGCGCGCGGAGGAGGCCGTGCGGTCGAGCGGGCTCGACTGGACGATCTTCCGCCCGTCCATTATCTACGGGCCCGACGACGGGTTCGTGACGACGCTGGCGCGCGCGGTGCGGCGCCTGCCCGTGGTGCCGGTCATCGGCGCCGGCAACACGCGGCTCCAGCCGGTGCCGGCGCAGACCGTCGCCGAGGGCTTCGCGCGCGCGCTCGACCAGGCGGCCTCGCTCGGGCAGACCTACGAGGTGGGCGGCCCCGAGCCGCACACGCTCAACGAGATCATCGACCTGCTCGGCGAGATCCTGAAACGGCGGAAGGTGCGGAAGGTGCACGTCCCCTTCCCCCTCGTGCGGCGCCTGGCGCGCGTGCTGCAGGGCCTGCCCTTCTTCCCGGTCACGACCGACCAGCTCCGCATGCTCGAGGAGGACAACGTCTGCGATCCGACCCCGTTTTACCGCACCTTCGGCCTCTCGCCGGTGCCGCTCGCGAAGGGGCTCGAGCGGATGCTCGTGCCGTGAGCACGCCGTTCGGGACCTCGCTCCGCCGGGACCCCACGGACCCGCGCGGCCTCAAGGAGCGGATCGACGCGCTGCTCCGGCACCTGCCGGACTACTGGCAGCGCTTCGAGGCCGTGAAGGCCGCGCTCGTCCTCGAGCAGACCCAAGCGGCGGCCGCGCGCCCGGGCCTCCTCGGGCGCGACTAGGAATCGGAGGGAACCTCGACGGCCCCTTCCCCTGGCCGCGATGGGACCGCTCGCCGCCCGTGAACTCACGAACGGCAGCGCCGTCCCGCATGACGAGGACCCGGTGGCTCAGCGCCAGCACTTCCTTCAGCTCGGAGGAGATGAGGACAATGGCGACGCCCTGAGTGCGGCCGGCGGCGGAATGGAGGGCCGGAGCCCTCGGCTTCCACTCCTCCGGCTGTTGGGCCCCGCCTGACGCGGGTCAGAAGCTCCAGCGAAGCTCGGCGTAGGCGGTGGTGTTGTCTCGGAGGTTCCCGAAGAACGAGACGCGGTCGCCGCCGAACACGTCGGCGCCGACGATGGCCTTCCAGCGGTCGGTCAGCGCGTAGGTCACCTTGGGCCGGAGGGTGTAGTCGAGGCGGGTGAGCGAGAGGGCCGAGGCCAGCTCGGCTTCCAGCGTCTCGTGGAACCATTTGTAGCTGACGCGGAGGGAGATGCCGTGCTGGACCTGGTCGAGCTGGTTCGTGACCACAGCCTGCTGGATCGCGAGGGCCCGCTGGAGGGCGTTCTGGACCTCGAAGGGGCTCCGGAACCCGTAGATGACGCGCGTGAAGTACTGGACGTTGATGTTCAGGTACTCGATGAAGGTCCGGTCACCGCCGAGTACCAGGAAGAAGAACGGGTTCTTGACGTCCGGCCTGTCGCCCCGCGCGTCCTCGGTGAAGGTGTACGCGGCCTCGGCCCTGAGCCCGTAGCGACCGACGGTCGCGGCGGCGTCGGCCCCGATCACCCGGATCTGGTGGTGTCTGAGCAGGACCTCGACCGACGAGGGAGTGACCAGGCCGAGCCCCGCGTCCGGCGAGAGATCAAAGCCGTCGAAGTAGGACACCGACCAGTCGACGGCCTCGCCCGTCTGCTCGATCCTGGCCGCCCACTGACCGAGTGTCGAATCGGGCATGCGCTCGCGGATCGTCGCCGGCGGTAGCGGCCGCCGGATCGGTATCGTGTTCGGGATGAACTCCGGGAGCCACAACCCGCTGATGGCGAGGCCCCCAAGGTGATAGGTCGCCTTGACGGCAGCGGCCCCGAGCCGCTGGTCGTCGTCGTCGGGCACGAGCAGCGTGAAGTCTCGCGGGGAGAGGTTGTCGGTGGGGTTGATGCGATCCGCTCGGCCCCAGACGATGATCTGCCGGCCGAGCCGGAGGTCGAGGGGACCGAGGGCCAGATCCACATAGCCCTCGCGTAGCGCGCCGTCGGTCGCCTCCTCGTGGACGAGGTCCTCGTTCCTGACCCACCCCTCGATCAGGAGGGAGGCATCGGGCCAGAGCTTCGGCGCGACCTTGAGCCAGAGCGAGGCCGTCGCGAGGTGCTCCCGGTCGTCGAGCTCTCGCGAAGAGCTCCAGTATCCCCCCCGGATCGAGCCGGACAGGTTCGCCTGCTGCGCGAGGCGGCCGAGCCCCTCTCGAGGCGGCTCGGTCTCCTCGGCGACGGCGAGCGCCGGTGACAGCAGGGCGACGGCGAGCAGCGCCCATCGTCTCCATCTCACGGCTCGCGTTCCATGTACCGCGTCGTGAAGAACTCATCCTTGACCTGCTGATTCACCTTGTAGTTCTCGAAGCGGATGATGGTCCGGTGCCCGGTCTGGAGGTTCTCCGCCTCGAACTGCATGGCCTGCCACCTCCCGCGCGCCGGGTCCAGGAGCCGCACATCGGTGAACCGGGACGTCTTGAGCGGCTCGCCCGCCTGGTCCCAGAACTCGCCCTTGATGGTGAGTAGGTTGTCCTTCCGGATCCAGCTCAGACGCTTGGACAAGCCGCTGTTCGACTTCACCGTGTCGTTCTTCGGGATCGACTCGATCACGTAGCACGGCTGGCCGTCCAGCTGCTCCTCTCGCACCAGGCGGTGGCCCCACTCCTCGACCTTGTGGCCGATCACATCGCCGTACGAGAAATCGGTGCCGACGAAACTGTCCTTCTTGTTGGAGGCGACGAGCCGCCGGACCTTCTTGAGTGCCGGCAGGTAGATCCAGATGTCGTCGTCCGTGTCGGAGTGCTCGACCAGGAGCGTGACCGTGCCCTTCACGTCCGGCGGGGAGAGAAAGCGGACCATCCGCCGGTTGTCGATGCCGTTGGGCTGGAGCTTCGAGGTCCCGAAGGTCTTCCGCACGCGCTCCTGGCCCGTCTTGTTTATCAGCGTGAACGTGGCGTCCGAGGTGGAATCGACGAACTTCGAGACGACGAAGTTCTTCTCCATGATCTCCTTCGCCGTCGGGTCGGCGGCCCACGTGTGGCCGAACGTGAGGCCGAGCCCGAGGGTGACGGCCAGGAGCGTGGCGATCTCGACGGCCGGCGTCCCGCGCTGGCGAACCTCCCCGAACACGAAGCGGGGGCGGAACGTCAGGATCAGGCTCGGCAGGAGCGTCAGCGCGCCGAGGGCGCTCACGAGCATCGCGGTGGCGATCTGGATCGCGTACCACATGTGCAGGTAGAAGCCATAGGACAGGAGGAGCACCGCGTAGCCTCCCGAGATGGCCGAGGCGACGAAGAGGATCGCCTTGCCGGCCGTGGTGTAGGCGGTGCGAACCGCCGCGACCTCGTCCCCGCCGCGCGCCAGCTCCTCGCGCAGGCGGTAGATGAAGTAGATCGCGTAGTCGGCCCCGATCCCCACGGCCATCGCGGAGATGACGGCCGTCGCGATGTTGAGCCGCATTCCCGTCAGGCCCATGAAGCCGAAGTTCGCCAGGACCGCCAGGATCAGCGGCACGAGCACGAGGATGCCCGCCAGCAGCGACCGGAAGACCAGGGAGGTGATCACCAGGATGACCGCGCCGATCTGGATGATGTTCAGGATCTTTCCGTGGACCATCACCTCGTTGATGGCCATGCCCTGCGACGCGCCTCCGCCGATCCGGAACGTGACCCGGTCTCCGAGCTGGCCCGGCAGGAACGCCTGCAGCTTGTCGACCAGTCCCTGGATGTACGAGCTGCTGCTGGTCTTCAGGAAGATCAGGACGTTCGCGTAGCGGTAGCCGTAGTCGACGTAGCTGTCGAAGTCACCCGGCTCTCCCGACATCGAGTAGAGCAGGAGGTACTGGGAGATGAGATCGCGATTGTCCGGGATCCGGTCGTAGGCGGGGTCGTCGCCATGCATCGCCCGGTTCATCCGCTTGATGAAGTCCACGATGGAGAGTGTCTTGCCGACGTGCGGCTGGCCCTCCAGGAACCGCTGGGCCGCCTCCATCGCTCCGAGGACGCGGGGCTCCTTGATCGCGTCGTCCTCCTTCCCCTCGATCATGAGATAGAGGATGTTGGTCCCGCCGAGGCGCTCGTTCAGGGCGTCATCTTCCCTCCGGAACGCCAGGCCGCTGAAGAAATAGCTCTTCTGGCTGTTGTCGACCACCACCTGCGTGGCCCCTGCCGCCCAGAGCACGAGCAGGAGCCCGGTCCCCATGTAGATTCGCCGCCGGCGAGGGCCGCTCACCCACGCGGCGATGGTCTCGGTGATCCGGTCCCACACCCGCCGCTCACGCTCGCGGCGGCTCTCGCGTTCCTTCGGCGCGGGGAGCAGCGACCGGAGCGCCGGGATGAACGTCATCTCCAGGATGAGGGCGCTCACGATCCCGATCCCGGTGAACACGCCGAACGTCCGGATGGTGGTGATCTGGAACACGATGAGCGAGAAGAAGCCGAGCGCCGCCACGATGCCGGCCGTGAGCATCGCGGGGCCGATCCGCGTCACCGATTCCACGACGGCAGCCCGGTTGGCCTCGGACGGCGCGAGGGTGGTGGTCTGTCGCAGGCGGCCGTATTCCTCGTAGTAGCGCTTGAGGATCTGGACCGCGTGGCCCGCCGCGACCGCCAGGATCAGGATCGGCGTGGTCGAGTTGAACACGTCCATCGGGACGCCGCCGAGTCCCATGACCCCGAGCCCCCAGATGACCGCGAGCAGCGCCGTCACCAGCGGCAGCACCAGCCCCTGGATCGTTCGGAACGCCTCGTAGTGGATCAGACCCGTGATGAGGACGGCGAGCGGGAACAGGAATCCCATCCGCTGGGAATACTTCTCGAGCTGATCGAGGAAGACGGGAAGGCCGCTGACCGCGACCTGCACGGAATCGTCGCGCTCGCGGTCCACGATCGGCCGGACCTTCTCCATGATCGCCCGGAAGCCGCCCTTGCCCTCGGGACGCTTGAACTCCGCGATGACCGCCACGGTGCGCTCGTCCTTGGACACGATCGCGTCGAGGTAGGCGGGATTCGCGCGCACCGCCCGCCGGAGCGCGTCGATCGCCTGCGGCGTCTGCGGCACCGTCTCCATCAGCGGCCGCACCTCCATCCCGTCCGCGGTTCCGGCGATGTTCTTGGCCTTCCGCGCCGACAGGCTCAGCACGTTGCCCTTCACGACGCCGGGTGTGCTGACGAGCGCGGCGGTGACCCGCTGGACCTTGGCCAGCACCTCGGGCCGGAAGACATCGCCGTCCTTCGGCGTGATGCCGATGGCGACGACGTACCTCGACCCGAACACCTTCTCGACGAGGTTCGTCGCCAGCACGTAGGGATGCTGCTGCGGCAACACCGTGTCCGGGTCGATGACGACCTTCAGGTTCTTGACCTGGACGGCGAGGACCACGGTGACGAGCAGGGCGAGGGTGATGACGACGAGGCGATGCCGAACTACCCATGCAACGTATAGCCGCATCACGGCCTCCTTGTCTGCCGGTTCACGCGTCGAACAACCGTTTATTCAGCGCTCGAAGTGCCGAAGGTTGACCTCGCTGCAGCTCCCCTTCTCGCCGATCCCTTCGCCGAGCGTGCGCTCGTTACGAATGGCCCGGAGCAGGTGCTGGAAATCGCCGGAGCGCTCGAGCCGCTCCTGGCCGACCGCGACCAGAGCGTAGGAAACATAACATGGGACACCACGTGGCTGGTGCCGTCGGCCCACGCAGTCTTCACCTCCACCAAGACGCGCCCGTCACTGTTGCGGTGGAGGCGGTCCTGGGCGACGGGAGGCCCCCTTGGCCCCGCGCGCCATTCCAGGCAGGGCTTCTCGAGACGGAGGAGACTAAGTCGCTAGGTGCTGGACTCGGGCCACGTCGGCGTGTGGGTGGCGAAGCACGACGCCGCGAAGCCCCTGGTCATCGATCCGGTGCTGGGCTACTCCACCTACCTGGGCGGCACCGACTACGGCACCGGGATCGCCGTCGACGCGGCGGGGAACGCCTACGTCACCGGCAACACCTTCTCCTCCAACTTCCCGGTCCTGAAGGTGGCTCAACCTAATCGGGGCCCCACCCCCTGTCAAGTGACTCGCCTCCCTCGGGACTCGCCGCCTCGGCCCGTGCTACGCTCTGGCGCCATGCCGGACCCGATCCCGTCGCTCCTGCCTACGACCGTGATCGGCTCGTACTCGCTGCCCAAGTGGCTCGAGGCGGTGCGCGAGCTCCAGACGCAGGGCCGCCTCAGCCACGCCGAGCTCGACGAGGCACACGACGACGCCGTGAAGTCGTGCCTCAAGGACCAGGAGCAGGCGGGCGTGGACATCGTCACGGACGGCGAGCTGCGCCGCGAGACGATGATTTACTTCTTCAACCGCCACATCAGGGGGTTCCGCCTCTACGGGCCGCTCAAGCCCATCGGCACGCTCGACGCGTCCATCCGGATGCCCGACCCGGTCGTGGAGACGAAGGTGGCGAGGAGCGAGATGCCGCTGGCCCCGCACTGGCAGTTCGCGCAGGCGCACTCGACGACGCTCGTGAAGGTGTGCGTCACCGGGCCCCACATGCTGGCCAAGCGCACCTGGAACGAGGTGTACGCAAGCGACCGCGAGCTCGTGTTCGATCTCGCCGCGATCCTCAACGCGGAGCTGCGCGACCTCGCGCGCGCGGGCTGCCGCTTCATCCAGGTGGACGAGCCGGTGTGGGTCGGCTACCCCGACGAGGTGAAGGCGTGGGCCGTGGAGGCGTTCAACCGCACGGTGGAAGGCGTGGACGCGAAGATCACGCTGCACATCTGCTACGGCAACTACCAGCGCAAGCGCCTCTTCCCCGGCACCTACCGGGAGCTCTTCCCCGCCGTCCTCGGCGCCAACACCTCCCAGCTCGTGCTCGAGTTCGCCGTGGACGACCTCGCCCAGTTCGACGACATCGTCGGCCAGTTCCCGAAGACGCTGGAGCTGGGCCTCGGCGTCGTGGACGTGAAGACGGACGACATCGAGACCCCGGAGGGCGTCGCGGCGCGCCTCCGCCACGCGCTCGCGCGCATCCCGCCCGACCGGCTCTACGTGAACCCCGACTGCGGCCTCAAGTTCACCCGCCGCGACGTCGCCTTCGCCAAGCTCAAGGCGATGGTAGAGGGTGCCCGGATCGTCCGCGGGGAGCTCGTCGGCCGCGCTAGCAGGCGGCGCTTCCGTGTGTCGCTCAGGCCGCCAGGGAGGGCTCCTCCCGCTTCCAGGCCGCCAGTGCCCACAGGTTCTCCAGGTCCTCCAGGGTGCGCCCCCACTGGCCGTAGGTTTCCAGCAGCGTTGCGCGCAGCGCGGTCAGGCGCGCCTCGGCCTCGTCCAGCCGCGCCCGCAGCGTGGGATGCGACGCGGTCGCGGCCGCCAGGCTCCCGCCGGGAACGGTGGCGGCGATGCGGTCGAGCAGGTGGGCCGTTTCCTCGTACAGCAGCCGATCCAGGAAGTTCATGACACGTCACCTCCGGGTGAGCTCATACTCAACACCTGTAGAGGCACTGTGTCAAGGGGAAAGCGGGGGGACGGCCGCGACCCGCCGGACGGCGAAGCGGACGAGGGCTCCGGGCTTGGGCTCCTCGGCGAGCAGGGCCGAGAGCCGCCAGCCGGCGCCCGCGATCTCGGCCTGCCAGGCGCTGGGGAGCGACACCGCCCGCTCGATCCGGCCGCCGAACGGCCCCTCCTCGCTCACGAGGACGTCCTCGGGCCGGATCACCACGAGGCCGTCGCCCTCGCTGCCGGTGTCGCTCAGCGCAAGGACGCCGAGCGCGGTCTCGGCCCGGTTCCCGCGGACCCGCGCGGGCAGCAGCGCGCACGGCCCCAGGAACGAGGCGACGAAGGCGCTCCGCGGGCGCTCGTAGAGCTCGCGTGGCGCGCCGGCTTGCTCGATCCGCCCGTCGCGCATGATCGCGGCCCGGTCGGCGAGCCGGAAGGTCTCCTCGGTCGCGTGGGTGACGTAGAGGATCGTGAGGCCGAGCGCCTGCTGGAGCCGGCGGATCTCCTCGATCAGCGCCTGGCGGAGCGGCGGGTCGAGGTTCGACAGCTGCTCGTAGCTGCGCGGGGCGGGCGCCGGCGTGGCGCTCGAGCCCGACCGCCTCCAGGGTCTCGGCGATGCGCCGGCGCCGCTCCTCACCCGCGGGGTCGCGCCCCAGGACGAACTCGAGCGTCTGGCGCACGGTCATGTGCGGCCAGAGCGCGAGGTCCTGGAAGACCATGCCGACCCCGCGCGCCTCGGGCGGGAGCAGGACGCGGCCGTCGCGGCTCGCGACCTCACCGCCGATCTCGATCGCGCCCCGGGCCGGCGCCTCGAAGCCCGCGATCAGGCGGAGCACGGAGGTCTTGCCCGAGCCCGAGGGCCCGACGAGCACGGTGATCGCGCGCTCGGGCACGGCGAGGTCGAGCCCGCGCAGGACGCGCGCGCGGCCGTAGCCGAAGTCGACGCGCTCGAGGCGGATCAGTCCCACGCGCGGCTCCACCCGCGGACCGCCGCGAGCCCGGCCCAGCCCGCGAGCAGGACGGCCGCGGTCAGCGCGACCATCAGAAGCGCCAGCGCCGCCGTCACCACCTCCGGGCTGTTGGCCATGAGCGTGTAGACGCGGATCGGCAGCGTCTCGGCGCCGGGCGGATAGATGGTGATGGCGAGGTCGAGGTCGCGCAGGCCGAAGACGAAGGCGAGGAGCCAGGCGCCGGCGAGCGCGGGGCGGGTCAGCGGCACCACGATCCTCCAGAGGGCGCGGCTCCACGGGATCCCCGCCAGGCGCGCCGCGGCCTCGGTGCCCTCGGGGAGCGCGCGGAGCCCGATGCCCGCCGCCCGCGCGGCCAGCGGCGTGAAGTGGCCGATCCAGCCCACGAGCACGATCGCCGCGCTCGCGTAGAGCCACGCGAGCCCGGCGCGGTTCCAGAAGAGGATCAGCCCGACGCCGAGCACGGTGCCGGGCGCGGCGAAGAGCAGCAGCAGGACGGTGTCGAGGCCGTCGCGCCGGCCGCGCCCGCCGCGCTCCACCGCGTAGGCGAGCAGGAGGCCGAGCACGAGCATCAGCGTGGCCGCCACCGCGGCCATCCACACGCTCCGCACGATGCTCGAGCCGGCGCCGTTGAGGGCCGCCGCGTAGCTCGCCCGGCCGCGCGCGCGCAGGGCGAGCCCGGCGAGCGGCGCCGCCACCGTCGCCAGCGCGTACGCCCAGGCGGCCACGCCGGCGGGAATGCGCCAGGCGCCGAGGCCGGCCCGCGCGGCGTCGCCGCGCGCGCGCGCGAGGAAGCGGACGCGACGCCGGAGGAGCGCGCGCTCGAGGCCGAGCCCGAGCAGGACGAGGCCCGCGAGCGGGACCGAGAGCGCGACCGCGGCCTGCACGTTCAGGAAGGCGGCGAACTGGGTGAACACTTCCGTGCTGAAGACAGGGTAGCGGAGCGTCGAGGGCACGCCGAGCTCGCCGACCACGAGGATGAACGCGAGCAGCATCGCCAGCGCCACCGCGGGCGCGATCAGCGGCAGGTCGATCCGCCACAGCACGCGCGGCCAGCGGAAGCAGAGCCGCGCGGCCTCCTCGATCGCGGGGTCGATCGACGCCGAGCGCGAGCACGTACGGCGGCAGGAAAAGCGGGAAGGTCAGCACCGCGGCCAGGAGCCGGCGCAGCGGCAGGTCCGTCTTCCCGACCAGCACGCCGAGGAGCGTGCCGATAGCGCCGCCGAGGAACGAGACCAGCCCGCCCAGGAGCGCCGTGCTGCCGAGGAGCCGCAGCGCGCGGGCCGAGAGCAGCGCGGCGGGGAGCGCGGGCACGTCGCGCGCCGCCACCACCGCGAGCCAGAGCAGCGGCAGCCCCCCCGCGGCGAGCACGACGGTCGCGGCGGCCGCGAGCCAGGGAGCGGGGCGCCAGCGGCGGGGCGCGCTCACCGCGCGCCGACCCATCCGTTCAGGTAGGGCAGGATCTCGTCGACGGTCTTCCCGGGCGCGGGGAAGCTCACCGGCATGTCCCTGATCGCCGACACCGGCTTCACGTGCGCGGGCACGGGCACGCCGGGGTGGAGCGGCATCTGCGCCGCCTCGCTGGCGGCCAGCCGCTCCTCGACCCCGCGCGAGAGCAGGTAG
>JACQCN010000266.1 GCA_016201575.1 Candidatus Rokuibacteriota bacterium
CGCGCGGCCCCGCGGGGACCGCCCCCTGCGCCACCCGCCCGGTCGCGCCATCGCCGGTCGTGGATAATGCAGGCTAAAGCCCGCCCCGCGATTTTTCCAGTACCGGCCGGCCGGGGGGCGACCTCAGCCTGGCACAACCGTGCCGGCCTGTCTCGTGCCGGCGCCGTCGTGTTCGTTTTTAGCCCCGATTTCCCCGTGTGTTACGAGATGGCATCGTTCCTGCTGCTGTGACGGCGCATGGCCGACATCAAGACGCTGCTGATAGTCGAGCACGACCCCGAGGTGGCCGAGGCGATGACCGCCCACTTCGAGGACCTGGGCTACGCCGTCGACAGCTCGCGCGACGGCCTGGAGGCGATGCTGAAGATCCGCGAGGAGGCGCCGCGCGTGGTCCTGATGGGGCTCACGACTCCGCGCCTCGGCGGCGTCGACGCGCTCCGCATGCTCCGCCGCTGGCAGCCGGACATGTCGATCGTCCTCACCGACTCCGATCGCCTGCCCTGCCGGTCGAGCGAAGAGCGCGCGGGGCTCGAGAGCGAGTGGCAGACGCTGGACAAGCTCGTGGCCCTCGCCGCGTCGCCGCCACTCGCCCGCCACGACGCGGTCCACGCGCCCGCGCCCGTGATCGAACCGGCGCGGTCCGTCTCGCCGGAGCCACCGCGTGTGCTCGTCGTCGACGACCTCGAGGATGTGCGGGAGATGCTGCGCGACGTGCTCGAGGCCGAGGGCTACGCGGTGGAGGTGGCCCCGGACGCCCAGACGGCGACCGCCAAGGTGGGCACTCTGCGACCGCAGGTCGTGCTGCTCGACATCGCGATGCCGGGGCTCTCCGGGATCTCCGCGCTCCAGCAGCTCCGCGCCCGGGACCCGAACCTCGGCGTCATCATGGTGACCGGCAACGGGGACGAGAGCATCGCGCGCCGGACGCTCGCGCTCGGGGCCTTCGACTACGTCACCAAGCCCGTCGACCTCGACTACCTGCGCCGGAGCATCGAGACGCTGCTGCTCATGCGCTCGCTGCTGCCCGACGCCGGGACCGCGCGCGCGTCCTTGGCGCTCTGACTTTCCCGGCCGGGTCCCTTCCAGCGTGACCACCCGCGCGTTCGAGGGCTGGCTTCGCCGGCCCGACCTTGTTCAAGGGGGATGCTCGAAGGGGGCGCCACCGGTCGCGTCGACAAATCCGGAGCGTGTCGGAATTACCGCCGATCGAGCGCCGGCTTGGCCGGCGCAACGATCCCGGGGGAGGCTCGAAGGGGGGCGTCGAGGCCCCCCTCCGATTGTCTACCCGCCCACGAACTGGCCGAGCAGCGCGACCCGATCCCCGGGGCGCACCCGCGAGTCGAGGCCGTGGCTCACGCCGAGCATCGCGTCGTTGACCAGCACCTCGATGTGCTCGCCGAGCTCGCCGCCCTGCCAGAGCGCCGCCTGCAGCTCGGGATAGCGCGCGGACAGGCCCTCCAGCACGCTGCGGACCGTGGAGTCGGGGCGCAGCGGCTCCTCGAACACCTTCCGGCCCGTCCCGTCGCCCCCGATGAACTTCGTGACCCAGGAGACGACTTCTACCGCGACCGTCCCCACAGGTCCTTCGCCAGCCACTCGGCGCCGAGCGCCCGGCATGTCTCCGGCAGCGGCTTGCCCGTCTTGCGGTCGAAGCCGACCTCGGCGTACCAGGTGTCGAGCATCTTCTCCCACTGGTCCATGACCGACTGCCCCTTGGCGGGCCCGTCGACCGGCGTCGAGGCGTAGCGCCTGGAGGGGTACTCCTTGTCGGGCGTGATGCCGCAGCGGAGGCTGCACGCGCGCAGGATGGCGCCGGTGCGGCGGCCGAAGCGCACGGCCTCGTCGACCGTGAAGTGCCAGCCGGTGGCGGCGCTGAGCGCGCGACACATGTTCTCGAGGCGGGTGCGCGTGGTGAAGATGCAGGCGCCGAGCGAGTCCTCGAACGCCAGCCGGCCGCGCAGCCCGGCCACCACCTTGGCGACGGCGACGCCGTCGAAGGGATCGACGCGGGCCGTCACGCCCACCTCGGTCGGGTGCACCGGGTTGCCGGTCTCCAGCGTGCTCGTGCCCGACGTGATCGTGTCGAGCATCTCGTGCCAGCGCGCGCGGTGGTCGTGGCCGCGCGGCGTGGCCCCCTTCAGCGTGTAGACGGCGCAGTCTTGCGCGGGCGGGCCGAGCTTCTCGGCCGCCCGCTTGACGCCCTCGGCCAGGACGTCGCCGAAGCCGCGACGGGACACGATCAGGTCGAGCAGCTTCCGCGCGCCCTCGACGTCGCCCCAGCGCAGGTCGAAACCGAGCTGCGCGCGGGTGATGTAGCCCTTCTCCACGCACTCCATCGCCCACCCGCAGAGCCACCCGAACTCGTTCACGTCGACGCCCACGCGGTCCAGCTCGGTGTTGAGCCAGCTCACCGACTGGGGATCGGTGGCGCCGATCGTCCAGCCCGCGCCCGACCAGCCCTCGTACTCGGGCTCGTCGACGATCGCGCCCTTGTGCGGACCGCTCCGGATGATCTGCATGTGGCAGTGGTGCATGCCGCAGGCGCTGCACTGGTGACCGCGGTGGTCGAACCCCTCGCGGAGCCTCGGCGCCTCCCACTGCGTCAGGTCGATCGCGGCCACGTTGGTCGTGTAGTTCCTGATCGGCAGCATGCCGATCTTGTGCAGGTTCACGACGCCCGACAGCGTGCCGTACTCGTAGAGCGAGCGCGCCGTCGGGTCGGTCTTCAGGTCGTGGCCGATGTCGTCGGCGACCTGGATCAGGCCGCGCGGGTCCGCCGCCCGGAGCCCGTGGGTGCCGCGCACGATCGCCACCGCCTTGAGCCGCTTCTTGCCCATGACGGCGCCGCAGCCGTTCTTCGAGGCCACGTGGCCGTAGTCGCCCTGGATGGCCGCGAAGCGCACCAGGTGCTCGCCGGCGGGCCCGATCGAGTACACGGAGAGATGGTGGCCGGCCAGCCCGTACTCGCGCGAGAGCTGGTCCTGCGTCTCCCAGGTGTCCTTGCCGACGAGCTTGGCGGCGTCCCGCAACTCCACCACGTCGTCGTTGATGTAGAGGTAGACCCACTTCTTGGCGATGCCCTGGACGACGATCGCGTCGTAGCCGGAGTACTTGAGGTTCGCGCCGAAGAAGCCGTTGGCCTGGGTCGAGGTGGGGCCGTTGGTGCCGGCGCCGCGGGTGACGACGGTGAGCCCGCCGGTGCCCCACACGGGCAGGCCCGCGAGCGGGCCCGTGGCCAGGACCAGTCGGTTGTCGGGATGATCCCAGCCGACCCGGGCCGGCACCTCGCGGTAGAGGATCATCGCGCCGAGGCCGACGCCGCCGATCATCTCGCGCATGTCCTCCGGCGACCACGGCTCCGACCACACCTTGCCGGTGGTCAGGTTGATGCGGAGGAGCTTGCCGGCGTAGCCGCCGGGCAGCGCCACGGGCGCGACGGCCGGGCGCTTCTGCCTGGACGAGGCCGCTGTGGGCATGGGTCTACACCGCCACTGGAGTATCCCCGGGCGCCTTCGCGGGACGCCCGAGGACGGTTTCGGGGAGCAGCTTCGCCGTCGTCTTCGAGGCGATGAAGGCCGGCTTGACGTCGAACGGGTTCTTCCGGAGGTACTCCTTCCAGGAGCCCAGCGGAACCCCCGACTGGACCAGCCCCTTCAGCATGCCGATGTCGTTGGTGGTCCACACGTCGCTCGACCGGCCGAGGATCATCGCGCCCGTGAGCCGGTCGCCCGTGAAGAGGAGCTTGCGGTAGGCGGGGCGCTCGGCGCGGAGGCCGGTGAAGGTCTCGGCCTTGGCATCGTCCCAGGCGCCGAAGGAGGCGACGTCGAGGTGGCAGACCTCCACGATGTTCATGAGGAGGCTCCCCCGGTAGGTGACGTCGCGCCCCGCCATGTTGGCCCCGGCGACGCGCCCGTGCTCCTGGGCGGTGGGCTCGATGGCGTGGACGGTCGGCTGGCCGGTGACGAGGTCCCGGCCCTCCGCGACGTCGCCCGCCGCGTACACGTTGGGCACGATCGAGCGCAGCCGCTCGTCCACGACGACGCCGCGGTTGACGTGGACGCCCGCGCCCTTGAGCCACTCGAGGTTGGTCTTGATGCCCGTGGCCATGACGACGACGTCGCACACGATGTCGGGGCCGCTCTTGAACCGGAGCCGCGTGCGGCTCTTGGCGTCCTCGATCTTCGTCACCGCCGCCCCCGCGCGGATGGCCACGCCGTGGGCCTGGAGCCAGGCCTCGACGATCCCGGCGCCGGTCACGTCGATCATCCGCGGCAGGATGCGCGGCGCGATCTCGACGATGGTCAGCTTGGCGCCGAGGGCGAGGATCGAGTTCAGGATCGTGAAGGAGATGAAGCCGGCGCCGATCATCGCCACGTGGCGGCCCGGCCGCACCTGGGCGATCACGCCGCGGGCCTCGTCGAGCGTCCAGAAGGAGTGGACGCCGGGCCCGTCCGCGCCCGGCACGGGCGCCCGCACCGCCGAGGAGCCGGTCGCGATCAGGCAGTCGTCGTAGCCGATGGTGGCGCCGTCGTCGAGCGTGCAGACGCTGCCCCGGGTGTCGAGGGACGCGGCCCGGCGGCCCACGTGGGTCTTCACGTTCCAGCGGGCGAGCAGCGCGGCCGTGGCCGTGAACACGTGCGACTCGGCGATCGAGCGGTCGAGATAGTACGGCAGGACCATGCGCGAGTACGGCCGCTCGGCCGAGACCAGCGTGATCTCCGAGGACTCGCGCTCCTCCTCACGGATCGTCCGGATGGCGTTGATGCCGGCGGTGCCGCCTCCGATGATCAGGTGTCTCACGCGTTTCTCTCGTCGGCGGTCGCCATGCACGTCTCCTGTCGATTCGGCCCCCTCGACATCAGCGACGCCCGGCTCCGCCGGGCTTGCCACAGGGAACGCTCGGCTCCGCCTCGCCTCATCACCTCAGCCCACCACCAGGAGCCGGGCCGTCCGCTCACGGGCGAAGTCGCCGATCCAGTCCGTCGTCGCGGTGTCCTCGTAGGTGATGGCCGCCGTCGGGCAGGCGTCCGCGCAGGCGGGCGCGCCTCCGCAGAGGTCGCACTTGAAGGCCTTCCGCGTGTCGGGGTCGTAAAACATCGTCCCGTACGGGCAGGCGATCGTGCAGAGCTTGCAGCCGACGCACCTGTCGTCGACCACGTCCTTGGCGCCGGCGGCGTTGATCGTGATCGCCCCCACCGGGCAGGCCGTCATGCACCAGCCCTCGGCGCACTGGGTGCACGTGTACGGCGAGTACGAGGTGTGGCCTTCGAAGGGCGACACGCGGATCACCGACTTGGCCGGCTTGAACTCGCCCGTCTGCATGTACGAGCAGGCCAGCTCGCAGCGCAGGCAGCCCGTGCACTTCTCGGGGTGGAGCGCGAGGACTCTCATCGCGGCTTGGGGCTCCTCTTTCCGGTGTCGCGGCGGCCCCGGCCTCCCTCCAGCCGCGTGATGAACTGCTCGAGAGGGATCGCCGCCATCGTCATCATCTGCACCGAGCCCCGCGCGCCGAGCTCTATCGACACCCGCGAGACCGTCTCGTTGTCCGGCGCCTCGAGCACCGTGACGAAGTCGTAGGGCCCCAGCACGGCGTACTGCGACCGGACCTTGGCGCCCATGCGTTCGACCTCGCGGTTGACCTTGCGGATCCAGCCCGGGCGCTCGAGCAGGACTTTGCGCCCCGACTCCGAGAGACTGCTCAGCAGGATGTAGAGGCCCACGGCGACCCTCCTTTTTGCGAGCGGTAGTATATCATCGGGTTCGCCCACGGGGTCGAGTCGGGCCTCACATCCGCGGGCAGGCGAGGCGGAAAATCCGTGGACGACGCAGGAGCGCGTCTACGCCGACACCCTCGCCGGGGCGGAGTACGCGGAGGCGGTCGGCTTCGACGCGGTGTGGCTCGCCGAGCACCACTTCTCCGAGTACGGCATCTGCCCCTGGATGAACTTCGGCGGGCTCGGCGACGACGCCGTGCGGGGCTGAGGCGGCGCTTCGCCGAGAAGGTCCTGCCGAGGTTCAGATAATCCCCGCCCGGGCTGTCCGAGGTCGCCGCAGTCTTCCTGAAGCTCGGCATCATCGGCTTCGGCGGGCCGGCGGCCCACGTCGCGCTCATGCAGAGCGAGGTGGTCGACCGCCGGCGCTGGCTCACGCGCGAGCGCTTCCTGGACCTCCTCGGCGCCACCAACCTGAGGGGGGCGGTTCGGAAGGGGGCAGAGCCCCCCTCCGAGTTTATGCGAGATGCTCGTGGATCACCGCCATGAAGGTGGCGATGTCGAGCGGCTTGGCCAGGAAGCCTTCGCACCCCGAGGCGAACGCCAGCTCGCGTCCCGCCGGGAGCGCGCAGCCGCTCACCGCGACGACGGGCACGTGCTCGGTCAGGGGATCGGCCTTGATCCGGCGGGTCGCCTCGAAGCCGTCGAGGACCGGCATGTCCAGGTCCATCAGCACCAGGTCGGGAGTCGTCTCGCGGGCGAGCGTCACCGCCTCCAGCCCGTTGCACGCGGTCACGATCCGGACCGGCAGGCGGGCCGTCTGCACCAGGGAGCGCACGAGCTGCCGGCAATCCGCGCGGTCGTCCACGACGAGCAGCGTCTTCCGCCGCATGAGAGACGACAGCCGGAGCAACATCGGTGCCGGCCGCCGGCGGCGGAAAGCGCTGAATCTCCGCGGGTGAGAGCGGCCGGTGAGTCACGAGCCCGACACCCGCGGCGTCGGAGTGTCACGGCGCCGACGGCGGCGCGCTACTCGTAGCGGAGGGCGTTGATCGGGTCGAGCCGCGAGGCCTTCCAGGCGGGGTAGAAGCCGAAGAAGACGCCGACGGCGGAGGCGAACGCGAAGGCCAGCGGGACGGCGCCGGCCTGGATCACCGTGGACCAGTCGGCGAGGTACGAGACGGCGCGCGCCGAGCCGACGCCGACGACCACGCCGACCACGCCCCCGATCAGGGAGAGGATCACGGCCTCGATCAGGAACTGCGAGAGGATGTCCTTGCCGCGGGCGCCGATGGCCATGCGGAGCCCGATCTCCCGCGTCCGCTCCGTCACCGACACCAGCATGATGTTCATGATCCCGATGCCGCCGACCATGAGCGAGACCGCGGCGATCGCGTAGAGGAGGTTGGTCATCACCCGCGCCGCCCGCTCCTGGGTGGCGAGGAGGTCCTCGAGGTTCCGGGTCGAGAAGTCGTCGTCCTGGTCCGGCTGGAGCCGGTGCCGCTGCCGCAGGAGCGCGCGGATGTCCGTCTCGGCCTGCCGCATGTCCTCGCCCGCGCGCACCTTGACGGAGATCGAGCTGACGGCGCGGGCGTTGGCCTGGCTCACGCCCATCACCTTCTTCTTGGCCGTGCTGAGGGGGATCAGCACGATGTCGTCCTGGTCGGTGCCCCAGCTCGACTGGCCCTTGCGGTCGAGGACGCCGGTGACCGTGAAGGGCACGTTCCGGATCCGGATGATCTGCCCGATGGGATCCGTGCCGCCGAAGAGGTTCTCCACGACCGTCTGGCCGACGAGGGCCACCTTGGTGGCGCCGTCCAGGTCCTCCGGGCCGAAGTACTTGCCCGCCACCGCCGGCCACTCGCGCGCGACCTCGTAGTCGGGCGTCACGCCCTGGACCGTCGTCGACCAGTTCTGGTTGCCGTACACGATCTGGCCGGCGCCCCGGATCACCGGCGCCGCGACGAGCACGGACGGGACCTCGCGGGCGACCGCGGCCGCGTCGTCCTCGGTGATCGACAGCTGCGTGCCGCTGCCGAGCCGGATGCCCCCCGAGTGGAGGCTGCCGGACAGGATGACGACCAGGTTCGACCCGAGGCTCCGGATCTGCTCGGCGATGCGCTGCTGGGCGCCCGCGCCAATGGCGCCGCTCGCGATGAAGGCGCCCACGCCGATGATGATCCCGAGCATCGCCAGGCCCGTGCGCAGCGTGTTGGCGCGGAGGGCCCGGAGCGCGATCTTGGCGCTGGCCAGGAGCTTCACGGCTCGTCGCCTTCCGGCCGGGCGGCCAGCACCTCCTGGGCGTCGCGCCGCCCCGTGACGGGCTGGTCGCGCAGGAGCCGCCCGTCGCGGAAGGCGAGCACGCGCGTGGCGTACTCGGCGATGTCGGTCTCATGGGTCACGAGCACGACGGTCATGCCCTGGCGGTTCATCTGCTGGAAGATGGCCATGATCTCGACGCTCGTGCGCGTGTCGAGGTTCCCCGTGGGCTCGTCGGCCAGGATCAGGGCGGGCTCGTTGACGAGGGCCCGCGCGATCGCCACCCGCTGCTGCTGGCCGCCCGAGAGCTGGTTCGGCAGGTGGTCCTCGACCGGCGCGAGGCCGACGGCGGCCAGAACGCGGCGCGCGCGGACGTAGGGATCCTCCCGCCGCGCCGGGCCGTACATCAGGGGCAAGGCGACGTTCTCGAGCGCTGTCGTCCGGGCGAAGCGCCGACGGTCGAGGAACGCAACCGCTGCCTGGCGGCGGTGCGTGCTTTTCTCGCCGAGCAGGTGGCCCCGTTGTTGGCGCCCGCCCTCCGCGCCGAGCCGGCACGTCCCCCGCAACTGGTGGGGGTCGGCGGCA
>JACQCN010000267.1 GCA_016201575.1 Candidatus Rokuibacteriota bacterium
GCGTGTCGGAGATGCTGCTTGAGCTCCTTCTTGGCCGAATCCACAGAGTCGATGACCGAGTACACGTTCGACATGTCGATCTTGATAGTTCGACCTTGCGATACGTCGAACGGTATCTTATTGATCTGTGCATAATTAATAGACATGCGCCTTCCGCTCGTCTACCCTTCGGGTATGAGACCACATGGAAGCCCCGAGGAGCTGGAGCGACGGCGACGACGCGCAATCGACCTGTTGAGGGCGGGCGCGTCGATTACGGACGTGGCCCGTCGGCTCGGATGCTCACACAGTTCGGTCATCCTGTGGCGGGACGCCGTCCGTCGCCGCGGCCTGACGGCCTTGAAGGCGAAGCCGGCCTCGGGGCGGCCGCCGAAGTTGACGGCGCGGCAGCGGGCGAGGCTGCCCCACCTCTTGCTGCGCGGCGCCGCGGCGTGGGGCTTCGCGACGGACCTCTGGACCACCCGGCGCATCGCCCGGGTCATCCACCGAGAATTCGGCGTCACCCTCCACCGGGCGCACGTGGGGCGCGTGCTCACGGCCCTGAACTGGTCGTGCCAGAAGCCCGAACGGCGCGCGCTCGAGCGCGATGAGGCCGCCATCGCCCGCTGGAAACGGTATCGCTGGACCACGATAAAAAAAACGCCCAGCGCCTGAGGGCCCATCTGGTGTTTGCCGACGAGTGCGGATTTCTGTTGATCCCGAACCTCCGGCGGACGTGGGCCCCTCGCGGGCAGACGCCGATCGTCCGGCACCGCTACGCACGTGACAAGATCTCCGCGATCTCCGCTGTCACCGTCAGTGCCGAGCGCCACCGGGTGGGACTCTACATGCACTTGCATCCCGACGACAACATCACCTCGGTCGAGGTCGCCGTCTTTCTTCGCGCCTTGCTGCGTCATCTCCGGGGCCATGTGATCGTCCTGTTGGACGGCGGCAGCATTCACAAGGGGCCCGAGGTGCGGGAGCTGCTGGCGCGCCGTCCCCGTCTGCACCTCGAACGGTTTCCTGGCTACGCGCCCGAACTCAATCCCGATGAGCTCGTCTGGGCGCATTTCAAGGACGAGCTGGCCAATGGCCACCCGGATAACCTCGACGAGCTCATGACCACCCTCTGCCGGATCACCGAGGACGTAGGTCAACGGCCGGCCCTCATCCGTTCGTTCATCACGGGGTCTGAGCTGCCTTCTTTTTTGTGATCTGAATGTCTATTACTTATGCGCAGAGCAATAAGGACCTCGTCCCCTCAACACCGCCGTGTCGTCGGGTATGTGTTCCACGACGCGGTGGCAGACAACGACGTCGAAGGTCGCGTCGCCATACGGCAGGGCGTCCACTTCCCCGAGGCGGAAGTCGACGCCCTCGCAGTAGGCTCTGGCCCGAGTGAACCTCACCTCGTCTGCATCGAGCGCGTCGATCTCGGCAGCGGGAAAGCGACACCGCAATGAGCTCGTAATCACTCCGTCCCCGCAGCCAGCGTCGAGGATGTGGAAGCGCTCCCCGCTCTCTCCGCCCGGCGGCCATCGCCTCCAGCACCGGACTGCAAAAACCCTCGTAATGCGTCGCGAGCGCGAAGATGTCGGCGGAGGCATAGAAGCGCGGGATCTCCCGGTGAGGGACGGCGGGGACCCGCGCGCGACCTGATCCTGGAGGTCCAGCCGCTCGGCCAGCGCGCTCACCTCCCCGGCTCGATCCCCGTCGCCGATGAGGACGAGCCGGACGTCGAGGCCCCGCACCGCGCGCAGCAGGCATTCGGGGGCCTTCTGTCGGACCAGCCGGGAGACCGACAGAACCACCGGCGGGGCGGACATGGCCGACCGTGAGCCGGCCCGAAAGGCCTCGGTATCGACGCGATTGTAGATTACGTCGACGGACCGGGCGCCGTACCGCGTGACGTAGCGCCTGAGGTACTCGGAGACGCGGATGACCCGGGACGCTCGGGGAAGCGTGAAGGCTTCGAACCACCGGCGAGCGTGGTGGCGCAGCCCGCGCTCATAACGGCGCTGGTCATCCAGGTCCGCGTGAACGGAAACCACGGAGGGGACTCCCAGGCGGCGCCCCCAAACGACCGCGAGAGCGCCACGGGCACCGGATCGTACGCCCTGATCACCTGCGGTCGCACCGCGCGGAGCGTCGAGCCGAGCGGACCGACGGGAGCGACACCTCGGAGGGCATAAAGCGGGCCCATCGGGTGGAGGACCATCCTCGCGGCACCGGCAACCCGCTGCACCGCGCCGGGGTTGACCTCCCGGTGCGCGGGCTTGAAGAAATGTATCTCGGAGAAAAGGTCGCACGGGTTTAGTAGCGGAGCTTCATTTCTCCCTTCGCCTCGTACGTCGCGAGCGCATCCGTCAGAAACACGGCGAGGGTAGACACGCCTACTGTCGCTCGGCGCCGGCGAGAGCGCGGAAGACGCGTGCCAGCTCGAGGCGCAGCCGGGACCATGGTCGCTGGGCCTCGATCCGCGTAAACGCGGGACGGAGATCCTCCAGCCGCCGGAAGAATATCTCGTACCGGACTCCGTCGACCGCCCGGCGGCCGCCTGCCGCGCGAATGATCGCGGGCTCCTTCTGGAGGTCGTCGATGCTGGCGAGGGCTCCCGTAGCCGTCCGGAACACGACACCGTTGTCGACATCCAGGAGGTGGAGCTTCCCGCGCCACTTCACCACCGCGATCTGGAGTCGAGCACCCCCCGATGCGGCCTCGAGCACGATCCGGCTGCTGGGGAAGCCTGCGTGGCTCGCGAGCAACGCGAACGCCTCGGTTCGCTGATCAGACGTCCCATAGCCGCGGACGAGAATGTGAAAGAGGTGGTCGTCCACGACCGGGAAGCCGGCGGGCACGGGGCGGACACTCGCGGTTACCCAGCGGAAGATGCGGAGAAGGCGCTCCTGCTCGTCCTCTACATCGGCCGTCACCTCGATCGCGAGTCGGCGGCTTTGCAGATCCCGGGTCACGAAGCCCAGGAACTTCTCGGCGAGCGGGATTCGCTTTTCCGACCACCGATAATCGATCCCGGCCCGGGTCGTCACCGGCCACCAGCCAACGACGGCGATCAGGGCGGCCAGCACCAGGTTAACCGCGAGCCATCGAATCCAGAACCGCCCGTCGAGCATCATCATCTCCCGCCGTCGCCGTCCGATCTCGCTTGAAACCCCAGCTCACCCAGCCGCGGTACCGGCGCATCTCGACGGCCTGAAACCCCGCTATCCGGTAAAGCTCCATGAGGCCCCGTGAGCTGAAGCGCCACTCGATGGCCGGCGAGAATCGATCGAACAGATCCGACGCGAGCACGGGCCAGCGCAGCGTGTGGCGAAAGGGAAGGCGCCCGGCCAGGCGAGGAAACGGACGAAGGAGCATGCGGGCGGGGAGGGAGAACGCCAGCCAGACCGCCGGCACCGCGACCCAGCACAGCGCGAGGAGAATCGGACCCGGCGCGCGTGAGGTGACGCGCCGCACGGCTCGCACGACGCGCAGCGCCGTCCGCTCCATCGCGCTCCGGTCGCTGAAGTCCTCATAGAGGTACGTGATCAGCGGCGCGCCGGGCTTCAGCAGCTCGGCAATAGCCGTGAAGCCCCGGGAGGGGTCCGGCAAGTGATGCAGCACGCCGAAGCTGTAGGCGAAGTCGAAGAGCCCGGGAGGGAACGGCAGGCGGTGGATGTCCGCCTGCACGACGTGCACGTTCGGCAGATGGGCTGTGGCCCGGCTGGCGGATTCCACGCCTTCGCTCAGGTCCACACCGATCACCTCGGCCCCGCGCTCGGCGATGCGGAGAAGGTCCGCGCCGCCCCCGCAGCCGGCGTCGAGTCCGAGACTGCCCGGCCGCCCGAGCAGCTCCCCGGGGATCAACGAGAGATAGCGGGCGGAGTCCTTCTCCCACCCCTCCTCGATCTCGCGCAGACCGAAGCGCCGCCAGGCGAAGTCATACTGGCGGCGCGTGCGGGCCGTGATGGTCGCCGCGGCGACGTCTGTAACGAGGCACCGGGGCACACCCTTGACGATCGAATAGCTCCTCGCACAGCCTGCGCAGCGCAACTCGCCCTCCTCGATCACCTCCTGGTCGCTGGCCGGCGGCGGCGCGGGGCGGAGCCGGTCGCGACAGGCCGGGCACACGAGGTGCCGGAGGAGGCCGATCCTCATCGCCTTCGGGCCCAGGGCCACCGGGCCGGGCCGCCCGCGAGGATGCAGAGGGGGATCACGAACCCGAGCCGGAAGCGGAAGAGCAGACCGACCGTGGGGACGACCAGCCCGAGAAGCGTGATCAGCAGGATCGAGAAGAGCGCGAGGCACGCGACCAGCTCTGGAGCCACGAGCCACCCTCGAAGGATGCCGCGCCCCGCAAGGACGAGCAGGACGGCGATCAGCGCGACCTCGACCGTGGAAAGGGTCCGGAGGCTGCCCGTCGGCCCGACGGCATCGAACCGGGTGAAGGGGTTCGGCGTCAGCGTGGCGTTGAACATCGCCTTCGGTAGGTAACGGATCACCGCGACGACGCCGTCGTACCTCACGTCCTTGTCGATGTTGGACGCGCCGCCGTAACGAATGAACGAGCGCCGCATCGAATCCAGCGTCGAGAGCCGGCTGATGCTGTTTGCCATGAACTCCGCTTCCTCCAGGCTGACGAACGGTTTCTGGCTGGGAGGCTGGCGGGGACTGACCTGGATGCGCCCCCCGCCCGCGGTCAGCTTGGCGAGCGCCTCCTTGATGGCGAGCTCATACTCCGGCGCACCGGGCGCTGCGGCCGTCGAGAGGTTCAGGAGTTTGCCCATCTCTGCCTGAATGCCGACGTCATATTCGCGAGTGCCGGGCAACGCGCCCGTCGAGATGGTGACGGCCGACCCGAGCTGCCAGACCGCGCCCTCGCCCTCGCCGATGGACAGCATGTACGCGGCTAGGCGCCGGGCGACGGCGGCGGCGTTGTGCGGCTTTCCGAACCACTCCCGATTCAGGGACGCGCTCAGCGCGAGGGTGAGCGTGAGGGCTGCGATCAACAGGACGTGGGCCAGCGCCTCGGCGCGCGGGCCGCGGCCGAGCCTGATCACGGCCTTGGCGGCGCACACGACGACCGCCGCCACCACGAGCACCAGCACGAAATAGAACCGCAGGCGGTACAGGAGCGCGACGGTCACGACGAGCTGCGCCGCCCAGGCGAGCTTCCCCGACCGCGTCGCGCCCTGGAAGCGATGGAACCCGAACAGAAAGGCGACGATGAGGAGGATGCACATCGAATCCTTCAGGAGC
>JACQCN010000276.1 GCA_016201575.1 Candidatus Rokuibacteriota bacterium
CCCGGCGCCGCGGCCGGGCGCGACCTCGTCGTGTGCCCCGGCTGCGAGCTGCCTGGCCTGGCCGCGGCCGTCCGCCGGGCGGCGCCGGGCGACCGGATCCGCGTGCGCGCCGGCGTCTACCGCGACGGCGCCGTCGTCGTCGACAAGCCCGTGGAGATAATCGGCGAGGGCGCGCCCGTGCTCGACGGCGGCCGCGAGGCCGAGGGCATCGTCGTGCGCGCCGACGACGTCGTGATCCGGGGGCTCGTCGTGCGGAATACGGGCGCGAGCTTCATGCGCGACCTGGCCGGCATCCGGGTGGAGAAGGCCCGGCGCTGCCGCATCGAGGACAACCGCCTGCTCGACACCTTCTTCGGCGTCCACCTGGCGGAAGCCACGGAGTGCGTGGTCCGGAGCAACGAGATCCGCGCCCACGCCGCCTCGGAGTCCTTCGCCGGCAACGCGATCCACCTCTGGAACTGCGAGCGCATGACGATCGCCCGGAACCGCGTGTCGGGCCACCGCGACGGCATCTACCTCGAGTTCGTCCGCGGGAGCCGCATCGAGGGCAACCGGAGCGAGGGCAATCTCCGCTACGGCCTGCACTTCATGTTCTCCCAGGACAACACCTACCGCGGCAACACCTTCCGGGCCAACGGCGCCGGGGTGGCCGTGATGTACTCGCGCGGCGTGACCATGGAGGGCAACCGCTTCGCCGACGACTGGGGCGCCGCCTCCTACGGCCTGCTCCTGAAGGACCTCACCGACAGCCGCATCGCCGGCAACGTCTTCGAGCGCAACACGATCGGCCTCCACGCGGAGGGCGCGACGCGGGTGGTGGTGGAAGGCAACACGTTCGCGCGGAACGGCTGGGCCGCGCGCGTCCTCGCCGACTCGGCCATGACGTTCACCCGCAACCGATTCGTCGGCAACACGTTCGACGTGAGCACGAACAGCGCGCACGCGGCCAGCACGTTCCGCGAGAACTACTGGAGCGACTACCGCGGCTACGACCTCGACCGCGACGGGATCGGCGACGTCCCCCACCGTCCGGTGCGGCTCTTCTCGCTCCTGGTCGAGCAGTACCCGCCGGCCATCATCCTGCTCCGGGGGCCGTTCCTGGAGCTGCTCGACCTCGCCGAGCGCGTCCTCCCGATCCTCACGCCCGGGACGCTGGCCGACCGGCGGCCGCGCATGCGGAGCGGGCCGTGATCGACATCCGGAGGCTCGAGAAGTCGTTCGGCGCGCTCCGGGTCCTGCAGGGGATCGACCTCCGCATCCGGCCGGGCCAGGTCACGGCGCTGGTGGGTCCCAACGCCGCCGGCAAGACGACGCTGATCAAGTGCGTGGTCGGGCTGGTCGTGCCCGACGCCGGCGAGATCCGGATCGACGGCGTCCCCATCCGGGGCGCGTGGGCCTACCGCGAGAAGATCGGGTACATGGCGCAGGTCGCGCGGTTCCCGGAGAACCTGACGGTCGCCGAGGTGCTCCGGCTGGTGAAGGACCTGCGCGAGAGCCCCGCCAAGAACGAGGCGCTGCTCCTCGGGCTCTTCGGGCTCCACGCCTTTCTCGGCCGCCCGCTCCGCGGTCTGTCGGGCGGCACGCGGCAGAAGGTGAACCTCGTCCTCGCCATGATGTGCGATCCGGAGATCCTGATCCTGGACGAGCCCACGGTCGGGCTCGATCCGCTGGCGAGCCGGCGGCAGAAGGACCGCATCCTTGAGGAGCGGGCGCGCGGGAAGACCGTGGTCCTCGCCTCTCACGCGATGGGCGAGATCGAGGAGCTGTCGGATCGCGTGGTCTTCCTGCTCGAGGGCCGGGTCTACTTCGACGGCACGCCCGCCGAGCTGCGGGCGCGCACGGGCGAGGCCACGCTGGAGCGCGCGATCGCGCGCCTGCTGGAGCGCGACGGCCGATGACCGTCCTCGGCGCGGGGCTGCGCCCCCCTTCCGAACCTCCCCCAGGGATGGCGCCGGCAAAGCCGGCGCGCGAAGAGTGGGAGATTGGCGACAGGAGGGGACCCCGATGACGCCCGTGCTGAAGGTGATGCGGTACAGCGTCGCCGACCTCGTGCGGAGCCGGTCGGCCCTCGCCTACGCCGGCTTCTTCGGGGTCACGGCGTGGAGCCTGTTCCACTTCGGGGAGGAGCCGTCGCAGGCCATCGTGAGTCTGCTGAGCCTCGTCCTCCTCGTGATCCCGCTCGTCAGCGTCGTCTTCGGGATGACGCACTTCTACGGCGCCCGGGAGTTCATGGAGCTGCTGCTGGTGCAGCCGGTGGACCGCGGGAGCGTCTACTGGGGCCACTATCTCGGGCTCTCCGTCTCGCTCGTGCTCGCCTACGTGGCGGGGCTCCTCGGGCCCTTCCTCTGGTACGGGCTGCAGAGCGGGGCCGACGCGGTCGCCCTCGCGGCGCTGCTCGGGGCGGGCGCCCTGCTCACGCTGATCTTCGTCGGGCTCGCCTTCTTCGTCGCGCTCCGGACCGAGAACCGCCTCAAGGCCCTCGGCGCGGCCGTCCTCCTCTGGCTCGCCTTCGCGGTGATGTACGATGGCCTGGTCCTCGTCGGGGCCATGGCCTTCCAGGACTACCCGCTCGAGACACCGCTGATCGGGCTCATGCTCCTGAACCCGCTCGACCTCGCGCGCGTGCTGATTCTCCTCCGTCTCGACGTCGCCGCCCTCATGGGCTACACGGGCGCGGTGTTCCAGGCGTTCTTCGGCAGCGCCTGGGGGAGCGCGCTCGCGCTCCTCGCCCTCGGCCTGTGGACGGTGGTCCCGGCGCTCGCCGGGCTCCGGGCCTACCGGCGCAAGGACTTCTGAGCGCTCGAGGGGCCTCGGCGAGATCATCTCGCGCCCGCGACGCTCCGGATCGCCCCCGGGGCGTCGCCGACTCCGCGACGCGGCGACCGTGACCGCGCCGGAGATTCGCGTATCATACGGGCAGCTCCGATGCGCGTGCTGGTCGTCGAGGACGAGCGCAAGGTCGCGAACTTCATCCGGCAAGGGCTGGAGGAGGAAGGCCACAGCGTCGAGGTCGCGGAGGACGGGGCCGAGGCGCTGGAGCTGGCGCTCCACGGCGCGCCCTACGACCTCGTCGTGCTCGACGTGATGCTCCCGCGGCGGGACGGCTTCGCGGTGGTGAAGGGCATGCGGGACAAAGGCGTGGCCACGCCGGTGCTCCTGCTCACCGCCCGCGACAGCGTGGC
>JACQCN010000277.1 GCA_016201575.1 Candidatus Rokuibacteriota bacterium
GGAGCCGGCGCTCGACCCGCCCGTCGTGCGCTCCGTGTTCCAGGGGTTCCGCGTCGCGGGGAAGATCATGTTGTAGCTGGCGCCGCTGAAGCCGAGCTCGGGGACGTTGGTCTTCCCGAGGATGACCGCGCCCGCGCCCTTCAGGCGCTCGACCACGACGTCGTCCTCGTCGGGGATGAAGTCCTTGTAGATGATCGAGCCGGACGTGGTGCGGATGCCCTTGGTCAGCACCAGGTCCTTGATCCCGACCGGCACGCCTGCGAGCGGCCCCACCCGGCGGCCCGCCATGATGTCGGCCTCGAGCCGCTCCGCGGTCTCGCGCGCCAGGTCCGGCGTCGGCGTGCAGAAGGCGTGGAGGACCGGCTCCAGCTTGTCCATCCGGTCGAGCACGGCGTTGACCACTTCCACCGGCGACAGGCGCTTCGCCCGGATGTGGCCGGCCAGGGTCACCGCGTCCATGCGGCAGATCTCGTTGCCGGTCGCGGCCGCCGCCGCGGGGGCGGCGCCGGCCAGCGTGTTGGCGGCGAGCATCGCGGCGGTGGCGCCGCCCGCCGTCTTCAGGAAGTCGCGTCGTGAGAGCCCGCCCGGTTCGTCGGAGTTCCGGGATTTCTCGTGATCGCCGCCCATCTCGCTCATGGTGTCCTCCTGCCAGACGATGAGAGCCAGGGACGTTCGTGGGTGGCGAAACTCTGGCCCGCCGACCGGTTGTTGTCAAGGCGTCCACCCGGTGACACCCGCGGCACGCCGACCGACCGCCATCTCCGCGCGGAGACTACGAGTCGGCATGGTCCCGGATTTGCACAGAGGGCGGATGGAATGCGCGTTTCCTCGTCTCCACCGTCTCGGGCCGCCGCGCTGGCGCTCGCGCTCGTCGGCGCCCACGTGATGCTCGCGGTTCTCGGCTCCGCCGCGGTCGCCGACGAGGCCATCCTGCCGCTCCCTGAATACCGGTCGGAAACGGGACGGCGGCTCGCCGAGAAGTACGCCACGACGCTCCGGGAGTTCGACCAGTCCGTCGCCCGCTGCCTCCCCTGGGTCGAGGTCGAGAACCACACCATCGGCTTTTTCAAGCCGAAGCACGTGCCCCGAGACGAGCGCTATGTCTCGATCCGCGCGTTCGTCGGGCGGGACGCCTCGGCGAAGATCGCCGCGCTCGATTTCCGGGAGCGCGCCGCCGCGATGTTCGCCCGCTACGCCGGCCCGCTGCTGCGCTGGATGGGCGCGGACCGGTCGCTGCTCCAGGACGCCGACGTCCACGGCTTCGCGATCATCCTCGACTGGACGAAGCCGGCCCCGGTCGCCGCCGGCGTCCGGCCCGTCCGCGAGACGATCGCGGTCTTCATCGAGCGACAGCTCGCGGCCGAGTACCTGCAGGGTGGGCTGCCGCCGAGCGCGCTCGTGACCAGAGCCGCGGTGTTCGGGTTCGACGGCGACACTCCCGTGGGGCAGGTCCGGCTCCTGGCCGTGGCCGACCACCTCCTGTCGGTCCCGGGGACCGCCTGCTCGGACGCGCACAGCCGACGCTGAAGATCCGGGGAACCTCCCCCATCCCGTACGGCCAAGGAGACGCCTGACGTGGCGAAGCGGATCCTCGTCCCCATCGACCGGTCGCCGGTGAGCGAGAGCATCATCCCGGTGGTCGCCCACCTCGCGCGAAGCGCCGGGTCGACGGTCCGGTTGCTTCTCGTGTATCCGATCCCCGGCGCCGTCCGCGCCGGTGACGGGCGCCTCGTGGCGTCCGGGGGATCAGGAGATGACGCGATTGGAGGCCGAGGGCGCGAGCGACCTGGCCTGGATCGAAGCACTGCTCGATGGCCTCGCCGTCGAGCGCGTGATCCGCTTCGGCGCCCCGGCCCGGGAGATCGTGACCGAGGCGAGCGCCTGGGACGCGGACCTGATCGCGATGGCGTCGGCGCCGGGACCCCGAGGCATCCGGATGGGCTACGGCGGCGTGGCGTTCCGCGTGCGGCGGAAGGCGACGGTCCCGGTGCTGCTCTACGAGGTTCACGGGACCGACGGGCGCCAACCGCGGTCCGCCGCCGCGCGGCGACTGTCGCGTTTCGGCCATCGCCTGCTGGCTCTTGTCGGTGCCCGGATGACACCGCGAGCCTAAAGTGGCACGAACGCTTCCAACAGGCGGTGGTGCTTTTCTTGCTGCGTCGGCCCTCTCGCCAGCCGGAGGGGGGGATCGAATGTTCGGCAGTCGGGCACGGTTCGTCGTCGCGGGTGCGCTCGTCGGGGTGTGCCTGGCCAACCCGGTCTTCGCCGCCTCGCCCACCGAGCAGCTCCGGGCCGGGATCGACCGCATCCTCGGGACGTTCGGTGACGCGTCGCTCAAGAGCGCCGACGCGGCCGAGCGGCGGGTCCGCGTGCGCGCGCTCGCCGCGGAGCTCTTCGACTGGGGGGAGACGGCCCGGCGGGCGCTCGGGCACCACTGGCCGACCTTGACCGACGACCAGCGTCAGGAGTTCGTGCGGCTGTTCCGCTCGCACCTCGAGCACGCGTATCTCTCGAGGCTCGAGCTGTATCACGGCGAGCGGATCAACTATGCCGCGGAGTCGGTCGACGGGGACCAGGCCATGGTGCGCACGAAGGTGCTGAGCGCGCCCGACGCGCTCGTCAGCCAGCAAAAACAGGCCATCGGGGTCGATTACCTGATGATCCGCCGCGGCGATCGATGGCAGGTCTATGACGTGGTCCTCGAGGGGGTCAGCGTCGTCAGTAACTATCACAAGCAGTTCGACTCGATCATCCAGCGCTCGTCGTGGGAAGGGCTCCTCACCAGGATGAAGGCGAAGCAGGCCGAGCGGCAGTAGCCCCTTCCACCCAGCCCCTCCCTTTTCCCGGGCCCGCGCTCTTGATACTCTCGCCCACGCCGGCGGTCGTGTGACGGCCGGCGGGAGGGCTGCGTGATGGCATCCGCGGGGTCGTACGTCTACGTGGGGCTCGCCGGGGAGACGGGCCCCGGCTACACGGCGAAGAGTGGGCTCTTCCGGAGCCGCGACGGCGAGGCGCCGTGGGAGCGCGTCGGTGCCGGGCTCCCGGCGGACGCGCAGGTCCGGGCGATCGCGGCGCATCCCGCGCGGCCGGGGGCGGTGCTCGTCGGGACGCAGGACGGCGTCTACCGCAGCGAGGATCACGGCGCCGGCAGGAAGCGCAAGGCCTGACCTGCGTCGAGCGCCGAGTCACGAATCCGATACCACCTTCAGGCGGGAACCAGGAACCCTTCCCGTTGTGCCGCCAGCGCCAGTCGACGGTCGAGGGTGTGGAGCGTCCGCCCCTGCGGATGCCCCTCGGCCCAGTGCAGCGCGGCGCTGAGCTGAAGAGCGTCGAACGCCCGGAGCGGATGAAGCCGCAGCAACCGGGTAGCAAGCGCCTTGACCGCGTCCACGTCGATGACCACGTGGCAGGCTCGGACGATCTCTTCCATGCTCGCAGGGGGACCGCTGCTGTCCTCGGTTTTCGTTGGCCTTCGTGGCGCGGCGCCGGGCTATCCGATGAGGCCGTAGAGCCCGAGCACCTCGCCGCTGCGGATCTGGAACGACACGCTGCGGAAGGCCCGCCGCCGCCCGAGACCGCGCACCTCGAGACGGGCCCCGCCGATCCCGACCGTGCTGCGCGGGAACAGGCTCGAGAGGTCGCGGCCCACCATCGCCTGCACGAGGCCGGCCTCGGTCCACTCGGCGGCGGGCGCGGTCGCCACCCGCTGCCCGTCCCGCAGCACCGTGCCCCGGTCGGTCACGGCGAAGATCTCGTCGAGCTTGTGCGACCGGCGACCCGGTTGGCGGGACTCGGAACACGCTGTCACCGACGGGGGCGTCAGACGACGACGCGGTTTCGGCCGGCTTGCTTCGCGCGGAAGAGCGCCGTGTCGGCGGCGTCCAGGACCTGGTTCGGCGTGGCCGCGCGCCGGGTGGGCTCCGCGGCCCCGATGCTGATGGTGATGTGGAGGGTCTTCGACGCGCGGAGGACGGGGGCCGCCGCTGCCGGCTTCTTCAGCGGCCGGTCGGGGGCGCGGACCAAGAACTCCGACTCCTCGATGGCCTGCCGGAGCCGCTCGAGGTGCCGGAGCGTCTCGTCGACGGAC
>JACQCN010000040.1 GCA_016201575.1 Candidatus Rokuibacteriota bacterium
CGCCAAGGGCAGCCCGTACCCGGATGCCTCCGAGCTGGCCGAGCACGTATACGGGTAGATCGAGCCGATGACCCAACCGCGCACGCTCAAGTATCGCGAGGCTCTCGACGAAGCGCTCGTGCAGGCCATGGAGCGCGACGAGACGGTGTTCTGCCTGGGCGTCGGCGTCGACGATCCCAAGGGCATCTTCGGCACCACGCTCTCGGCCTTCCGCAAGTTCGGCTCGGCGCGCGTCCTCGACACGCCGCTGTCCGAGAACGCGGTCACGGGCATCGCCATCGGCGCCGCCATCGCGGGGATGCGGCCGGTCATGGTGCACGCGCGGAACGACTTCCTCCTCCTCACGATGGACCAGCTCGTCAACCACGCGGCGAAGTGGCGGTACATGTCGGGCGGCGGGCTGCGCGTCCCGCTCACGATCCGGGCGGTCATCGGCCGCGGGTGGGGCCAGGCGGCCCAGCACTCTCAGAGCCTCCAGGCGCTCTTCGCCCACGTGCCGGGGCTGCGGGTGGCGATGCCCAGCAACGCGGCCGACGCCAAGGGGCTGCTCCTCTCCGCGATCGCCGACGATTCCCCCACGATCCTGCTCGAGCACCGCGGGCTCTTCGAGGAGTCGGCGCCCGTTCCCGCCGAGCCCTACGAGGCGCCGGTCGGGCGCGGCGTGGTGGTCCGGGCGGGGAGCGACGTCACCGTCGTCGCCATTTCCCAGATGGTGGGAGAGGCGGTGAAGGCGGCGGACACGCTGGCCGGGCAGGGGATCAGCGTCGAGGTGATCGACCCGCGGTGGCTGGCGCCGCTGGACGACGCGCTGATCCTGTCGTCGGCGGCGCGCACGGGGCGGCTGGTGGTCGCCGACACGAGCTGGACCTCCTTCGGCGTCTCGGCCGAGATCGCCGCGCGCGCGGCCGAGCGGCTGTGGGGACGCCTGAAGTCGCCGGTGGCCCGCGTCGCGCTGCCCGACGTGCCGACGCCGTGCAGCTCGAAGCTGGAGAAGCTCTACTACCCCGGCGCCGCGGAGATCGCCGCCGCCGTCGGGCGGGCGGTCGGGGTGGCGGGCGAGGCCGCGCCGCGGCACGAGGACAGCCAGTTCAAGGGGCCGTTCTGATGAAAATCCTCTTCGTCGAACGCGATGTCGAGTACATCGACCCGATGAACGTGATGCTCCTCTCCGCGCTGGCCCGGCAGGGCGGCCACGCGACGTTCCTCTCGATCCTGAGCGCCGACGACCTTGAGGCCGACCTCGAGCGCATCAAGCCGGACCTGGTGGCCTTCAGCGCCAAGACCGGGGAGCACACGACGTACACCCGCGCCAACGAGGTGGTGAAGCGGCACGAGCCCCGGATCTTCACGATCATGGGCGGCCCCCACCCGACGTTCTTCCCGGGGCTGATCCAGACGCACGACTTCGACGCGGTCGGGGTGGGCGAGTGCGACGACGCCTGGCGGGAGCTGCTGGCCGCGCTGGACGCCGGGCGCTCGATCGACGCGATCCCGAACATCGTCACCCGCGGCAACTCGCACAAGGTGCTGCGCGCACGGAAGAAGGCGCCCGAGCTGGTGCAGATCGCGGGCGCGGCGGCCTCCGCCCGGCCCGAGTACGACCTCGAGATCGACGCCGAGCATCTGCGGCCGCGGAAGACCGTGCTGGACGACCTGCCCTTCTACGACCGGGAGCTGGTCTACTCCAAGACGCACCTGCGGCACTTCCCGCTGCGGTCGTTCATGTCCTCGCGGGGCTGCCCGTACCAGTGCACCTACTGCTTCGAGCCCAAGTTCAACATCATGTACGCGGGCAAGGGCCCGATCTACAACCGCTACAGCGTGAAGCGCCTCTGCGCGGAGCTGCGCGAGCTGATCGAGCGTTGGCCCACCCAGTTCATCAAGTTCTACGACGACATGTTCATCCTGGACCGGAAGGTCGACGCCTGGCTGGAGGAGTTCGCCGAGGTCTACCCGCGCGAGGTGGGCCTGCCGTTCTTCTGCCTCACCCGCGCCAACGTGCTCACCGAGGAGAACCTGGCGGCGCTCAAGCGGGCGGGCCTCCACTCGCTGACGATGTCGATCGAGGCCGGCAACGAGTACGTGCGGAACACGATCGTCAAGCGGCACATGAAGCAGGAGCAGATCGAGAAGGCGTACGCCCTCTGCGAGCGGGAGGGGATCGTGACGTTCGCCAACACGATCCTCGGGATCCCCGTCCGCAAGGACGTGATGGAGCAGCAGGGGAAGACGCCGATCGACTACGACATCGAGTCGCTCGACATCAACATCCGGTGCCGGGTGACCTACGCCGACTTCCCCGTCCTCCACCCCTATCCCGGCTGCGAGCTGACCGAGTACGCGATCAAGAACGGGTTCTTCGACGGCGACTTCGACAAGCTCTTCTTCAGCTACCAGGCCGAGAGCCCCTTCTCGTGCTTCGACGCCAAGACGGCCCTCATGCAGAAGAACCTCTCGCTGCTCGGGCCCATCTGCGTGATGTTCCCCCACGCGCGGTGGCTGCGGAACCTGACCGTCGACGTGCTCATGAAGCTGCCGCTGACGAAGTTCTACTTCTTCCCGTGGTTCCTGGCCAAGGGCTACCTGAACATCTTCCGCGTGTACCCGCTGAAGCTCTCCCTCCCCAACTTCGCGCGCAATGTGTGGTACAGCGTGACGCGCGAGTGGCGGAAGCGCTCGCCCGACAAGCTGATGTACCGGAAGCAGGTGCGGCTGGACCGGCCGACGGGGCAGACGCTGGGCGGACCCCCGCCCCAGGCCTGACCGAGCCGACCCGCACCCGGCGTCGGTCGGCCGACCTTCGGCTGGAGTAGGGACGGGCGTGAAGTCAATCAGGCTGCCGGCGGCGTCCACCGGCTCCGCGGTCGCGTGGACGCTCTACCTGCTCCTTCCGATGCCCGGCTGGGGGATTCTCTCCGGTCGACCCCTCGGTGCTGCCGGCGCAACGCTCCTCCTGCTGGTCTGGTGGTCGAGGCTGGCCGTCGGGCGGGTGCCGTTCGGTCGGCTCGCTCTCGCCCTCGTCGCGCTGAAGCTGGCCGCGGGCCCACTTCTTCTCGACCGTGGGCTCGTCGCCCTCTACTACGCC
>JACQCN010000293.1 GCA_016201575.1 Candidatus Rokuibacteriota bacterium
CCCCGCGGGTTCATACGCTGCGCTGTCACGGCCTGCTGGCGTCGCATGCGGGGTGGCGGTCGCTGATCGGGCCCCGCCCGGGGGAGGGCGCCAGTCAGGCGGGCAGTGGTCCAGCGGCGGGCGAGTCGGCACGGCCGGGGACGGGCTCGTCGCCGGTGCCGGCCGAGCCCGCCGGGCGGTAGTCCTGGGCGGCGTTGTTGGCCCGGCTGTTCGCCCTTGACGTCTTTCAGTGCCCCCTCTGCGGCGGCCGCCGGCGGATCGTGGGGGTGCACACCGGGGGTGAGCGTCTTCGTGTCATGCTCGAGCGGCTGGGGCTCGTGAGCGCGTCGCCCTCCGCGGCGCCGTCGCGCTCGCCCCCGCGCCGGGGCGAGTAACCGCCCCCGCCCCTCGCGATCGGAGTGCCTCGGCCCGACGGCTCGGGCCTGCTCGCCGTCGTCTGCCCACCCCCGTCGTTGCGGCTCCGGCCGTGGCCGGCGTGCTCCTCGACGAGGGCAGGGTTGGGGGCCGAGTTCCGCTCTCTGAGCCCCGCAGGCGGTCACGGCCTGGCCGAGGCGCTTGACGTTGGCCGCCCCGGGGTGTGATCGTGACGCGCGGGCAGGGGTAAGGGGAAAAGGTTGGCGGGGGAACGGACGGGCGCGGGGGGGCGGTCGGGGCGAAAGGGCGTTTCAAGTTCCTATCCGCATGGCGACGATCCTCCGGTCGGCGGCGGAGGTGCTGGCGAGCTGGTGGACGGCGCGCTGGCTCCGCGCCGCGATAGTGGCCGGCGGGCTCGGCCAGCTCCGGGGCACGGCGCTCTTCGTGCTGAACATGTGGTCGCGCGTGCGCATGCCCTCGGCGGCCGGCCCCTGAGCCATTTGTCGTGCCTCGGCGGCTCATAGGGGAAGGCATCGATGCGATCAAGCGCCTGTTCCGGTAGCTCCCGCTCGACCGGACCCGGAGTGGCCACGCGTCGCGCTCGCGCCGGCGCCACCGCCGCGCTGATCCTCTTCGGGCTCGTGGTCGGGCTCGCCACCGCCGAAGTCGTCCTGCGCGTGATGCTCGCCCGCGCGCAGTCCAGGCCGGGCAGCCTGAGCGTCGGCGACCCCGTGCTGCATCACCGGTGGCGCCCGAACGCGCGGAAGCGGATCGCCGGCGTCGAGTACACGACGAACGGCTTCGGGCTCCGCGGCCCCCCGGTCGCGGAGCCCAAGCCCGCGGGCGTGTTCCGGATCCTGGTGCTCGGCGACTCGTACACCGAAGGCTACCGCCTGCCCTTCGAGGCGAGCGTCACTCAGCAGAAGGAGCGGATGCTGAACGCGGGAGCCTGCCGCGGCCGCTTCGAGGTCGTGAACGGCGGCGTCGCCACCTACTCGCCGATCCTCGAGTACCTCCTGCTCAAGCACGTCGGCCTCGGGCTCCATCCGGACCTGGTCATCCTCAACTTCGACATGGGCGACGTCCACGACGACTTCATCCGGACACGGATCGCCCGGCTCGACGAGCAGGGACTCCCGATCGCGGTGCCGCCGAACGCCGTGGTGGAGGGCGCGCTCGGCATGCTGCCCTGGGAGAAGCCGCGCGCGCTCGCGTTCCTGAGCCCGCTGGAGACGCTCGCCGCCCATTCGGCGGTCTTCCAGGCGCTCCACACGCTCACGACCGAGCACGACGCGCTGGGAAAGCCGCGCCTGACGCGCGAGCGCCTCGACGCGCTCGGTCTGACCGGCAACATCCAGTACGACCCGATGGCGTTCACGCGGGACGAGGAGTCGCCGAGCGTGCGGGAGGCGTTCGCCCTGACGGCGCGCTACCTCGCGGCCACACACGAGCTGGCGCGCGCACACGGCGTGGGCTTCGCGCTCGTCGTCTACCCGTATCCCCACCAGGTGAGCGCGGCGGAGTCGCCGGGGGCCCGGGCGAAGCTCGGTCTACGCCCGCGCCTCTACGCGTCCGAGCGCCCGTTCCAGGTCCTCGAGCGGCTCGGGCGCGATCACGGCTTCCCGACGACAACCACCGCACGCCGCGGGGCGCCCGCCTCGCCGCCGAGGGCGTCGTCGCCGCCCTGCGGCAGGGCCACCTCGTGCCCGCGTGTCGCTGAGCCCCGGCTGTCCAGCCGGGCCTGCGACCTGACGCGACCCGAGGCGTGTGCCTGCCCGCTCGCCGGGGGTGCGGTCCGCCCCGGCCCCCTCCCCGCTATGACCCCCGTCATACCGCAGTCCGGCCGAGCCCCCTCGGTGGCGCTGCCGCTGCAGTATACCCCTCGAGGTGAGGATCTTCTCGACGAGGTGCTTGGGCGTGTAGAACTCGGGTGAGGCGAACCGCGTGGTCGTGGAACTCCCCAGGCGCTCCTAGCTCCTTCGCCACCCGCTGTCCCCGAAAAGGGATTGACAGCACCTGAGGGTGAGCGCAGAGTCTCCCTCACGCTCCGAACGCTGGAGGTCCTCATGGCTTCGGGCCGCTCCCGCTCCATTCTCTTTCACGCCCGTGCTCCGCCTGCCGCCGGCCGTGGCGCCGTCACGTGATCCTCCAGGAGATCGCCTCGGTCCACAGAAAGGGAGGCCAGGCATGCTGGATCGGCGGGAGTTCATGCTCATCCTCGGAAGCACCGTGGCGGCGCTGGCGGGCGCCGACAGCTTCGCCGCCACGCCGCACGTTCACCGCGTCGCCGCACTCGGCACGATGCGAAAGGCCTACACGTACTTCACCCCGGGCGAGGCGGAGTTCATCGAGGCCGCCGTCGCGCGGCTCATCCCCAGCGACGAGACGGGGCCGGGCGCGCTCGAGGCCGACGTCCCGTTCTTCATCGACCAGCAGCTCGCCGGCGAGTACGGGGCGGGCGCGCGCTTCTACAACCAGGGCCCCTTCGGGGCCACGACGCCCTACCAGGGCTACCAGTGGCCGCTCAGCCCCCGGCAGCTCTACCGCGTCGGCATCGCCGCCACCGATCGCTACTGCGAGCGGACGCAAGGGGCGCGCTTCGCACAGCTCGATCCCCCGCGCCAGGACGAGGTCCTGCGCGGGCTCCAGGGGATCGCCGGCGACGTCGACCTCAAGGACGTGCCGGGCGCGGCCTTCTTCGGCCAGCTCCTCGGGGACGCCAAGGACGGCTTCTTCGCCGACCCCGCCTACGGCGGCAACCGGGACATGGTCGGTTGGAAGCTCGTGGGGTTCCCGGGCGTGGCGGCGACGTACACGAACCTGATCGGGCGCAACGAGCCGTACGACGTGCAGCCGGTCGACCTCGGCTCGATGCAGCAGGCCCGCGTGCCGACCGACCACCACGGGCATCCGATCCACCAGCGCGCCGACGAACCGCGCCAGACGACGCCTCCGGCGCCGTCCGAGGGCGACGAGGCGCTGACGTTCGAGTGGAAGCCGGGTACCGGCTTCGCCGTGTGAGGCCCGACACCCGCGCCGGGTCGAGTCGGCCACGGCGCGGCCGCTGACGGAGGAATGAATCCATGGCGACCAGACTGAAGCCCGTTGACGTGGTCACCATCGGCGTGGGCTGGGCCGGCAGCATCCTGGCCACCGAGCTGAGCAAGGCCGGCCTGAAGGTCGTCGGCCTTGAGCGCGGCGGCGACCGGCCCCAGAAGGACTTCACGCTGCCTGGCGTCCACGATCAGCTCAAGTACGACAAGCGCCTGGAGCTGTTCGAGGACCTTTCCCGCACCACGCTCTCGTTCCGCAACACGCCGGGCGAGACCGCGCGGCCCATGCGCCGGCACGGCCCGTTTCCGTGGGGCGAAGGCGTGGGCGGCGCCGGCTTCCACTGGGCGGGATGGACCTGGCGGCACACGCCCTGGGACTTCCAGGTCCGGACGCGCACGATCGAGCGCTACGGCGCGGCGGCCATCCCGGCGGATTGCACGAT
>JACQCN010000294.1 GCA_016201575.1 Candidatus Rokuibacteriota bacterium
CACGCTCGAGAACTCGCGGACCTGCTTCAGCTCGTCGCGCATGTCCTGGACGGCCGCCCGGGCCTCCGCCTCGCGGCCGAGGGCCCCGCCGATCAGCAGGATCGCCCGGAAGATGTCGTCGAGCGAGCGCTGGTTGGTGCAGAGCACGGCGCACCCCGACCGCACGAGTTCGCGGGCGATATCGGCCTGCAGGTCCGAGAAGGCCAGCACGAGGCCGGGCTGGAGCGCGAGGATCTTGTCGAGCTTGAAGCTCGTGAAGGCGCCGACCTTCGGCTTCTCGCGGGCCTCCGGCGGCCGGTGCGCGGTCCCCGGCACGCCGACCACCCGGTCGCCGGCGCCGAGCAGGTACGCGATCTCGACCGTCTCCGAGGTGAGGCAGACGATCCGCTCGGGAAACTCGATGGCCCCCTTGCCGTACATCGGGAATCCATCTTACGCCTCCGGCCGCCACCCTGCCCGCCGGAGCGAGGCCCCGTCGAGGCCCCCTCCGAGTCGGGCTCAGCCCTCGTCCTGGACCCGCGGCCCCGCGGCCTGGCGCCGGAGCGTCCCGATGATGCGCTGGCGGTAGTAGTAGAGCGGCAGCGCCACCGCGACGGCCGCCGCGCTCAGGATCACGAGCTGCAGGTACTCGCCCTCGGCGGTCTTCGCGCCCTGGGCGGACAGCACCCACGTGCCGGGCATCCGGCCGAGCGTCGAGATGATCGCGAAGACCCAGAACGACATGGGGCTCATGCCGAAGAGGTAGCAGGCGATGTCCTTGGGGACGCCCGGGAGGAGGAAGATGATGAGGCAGACGACGATGCCGCCGGTCTCCACGACGAAGCCGAGCCGGGTCCAGGCCGCGTCGCTCAGGAGGCGGCGCACGAACGGCGCCCCGAGCACGCGCCCGATCCAGAACGCGAGCAGCGAGCCGGCGGTCAGCCCGATCGTCGAGTACACGAAGCCGAGCCACTGGCCGAAGGCGTAGCCGCCGAGGAAGCCGGTGACGTCGCCGGGGATGGGAGAGGCGACGACCTGCAGCGCCTGGATCGCGATGAAGATGACCGGCGCGAGGATGCCCCAGCGGTGCAGCGCCTCGCGCAGGAACGCGGGGTCCTCGTAGAGGCGGAGCAGGAAGCGGACCGCCTCGCCGCCGCTCACCGAGAGCCAGACGGCGAGACCGGCGAGAAGAACGGCGAGGCTGATCCCGACGAGCCACCGGGCCTTCGGGATCAGCCTGCCCCCCTTGTCGTTCCCGCGCGGGCGCACCGGTTCTAGCCGGCCTGCGACTTCTCGTCCTTCGGCGCCTCGACCTTGGCCTCCGTCTTCGCCTCGGGCATGCCGCCGACCATTCCCTTCCGGAACTCCGTCATGGCCTGACCGAGCGAGCGCGACAGCTCGGGCAAGCGCTTGGCGCCGAAGAAGAAGATCCCGATCCCGAGCAGCACGAACAGGTCCTGGGATCCGAACATGTGTCACTCCTTTAGATTGTCGCCTGCGCGCGGCGGGGCCCCAGCCCCGCGAAGCGCTCGGCTCCCGGATTTGGTCTCGCCACATCCGCCGCGGTGAGCCCGTGGCGGCGTCAGATGGGGAACTACGTCAGGGGATCGGGGGCGCGCGGATCTGGAACGCCGACGGCGCCGCGACCGGAGTCGGAGGCGGCCCCGCCGGCGAAACCACGCCGACGACAATCGCCAGCGGCGTGAGGACGGCGAGCGGCGCGGCCTCGAGGGCGCCTGCGGCCGACGTCGCCGCGAGAACCACGTCGTCGTAGTCGGCGTTGTCGTAGAAGCCGCCGATCCACGTCGGATCGGGCGGGCTCGCGAACGCGAGCGGGGTCAAGGCGAGGAGCGCGCCGATCAGCGGCACGGTGGGGGGAAGGCCGCGCCGCATGGACCTCGAAGGTACCATCGCGCTGGACACGGTCGCAAGGGCCCGGGCCATCAGCGGGGCCGCCCCTTCAAGAAGCGGTCCGGCAGGAAATCGACCACGTCCAGCCCGGGGGCGCCCTCGAGGATCCACCGGCTCATCAGCGCGGCCGTGATCGGGCCGAGCATGATGCCGTTGCGGTAGTGAGCGGTGGCGACGAAGAGCCCGGCGACCCCGGGCCACGGGCCGAGGATCGGCAGGTCGTCGGGCGCCCAGGGCCGGAAGCCGTACCAGGTGCGCGTGATCGCGCGGTCGCCCAGCGCGGGCACGAGGTCGATCGCCGTGGCGAGGAGCCCCGCGATGCCGCGCGCCGTCACCTCCCGGCGGAAGCCCACGCGCTCGACGGTGGCGCCGATGAGCAGCTCGCCCGAGGGACGCGGCACCAGGTAGACGTCGTCACCGTGGACGCAATGAACGAGCACCGGAGGCACGTGGGCGAGGGCCAGCATCTGGCCGCGCGCCGGCCCGACCGGCAGCGCGGCGCCGAGCTGCCCGGTCAGCTCGCCCGTCCACGCGCCCGCCGCGAGCAGGACCGCGTCGCCCCCGATCTCCTCGCCGTCGGCCACGACGCCGCGCACCCGATCGCCCGCGAGCACGAGCCGGGTCGCCACGGTGCCCGTCCGAACCTCCACGCCCGCGGAAGCGGCGGCCTGGGCGTACGCGACGAC
>JACQCN010000296.1 GCA_016201575.1 Candidatus Rokuibacteriota bacterium
AACTGCGGCCTCTTCCGGGACTGTAGCGACAGCTGACCCCGCGCGGGGGTTAGACTGGTTCTTCGATGGATCCCGAGTGGAACGACGCCGAGCTCCTGCAGCACGTCTTCGACGAGACGAACGTGCTGCGCAAGCCGCTGCGGGGCATCATCTCGGGCTACCACGTGCTGCCGTACATCCTCGTGGGCGGCGACCACGCCTCGCCCGCGTGCTCCGTGGAGGTGCGCGGCCGCATCAAGGTCTCGCCGCGCCTCGTGATCGCGCCCGGGCGCGACGGGCCGACGTACGGCGAGCTGTTCGGGGAGACGGAGCTGATGGACCAGACGCTCACGTTCCGCGTGTTCAGCTTCCGCTACGCCTCCCGGGTCTCTCTGGCCAGCGAGGACCTGCAGATCCAGCGGCAGGACCGGGACGCGCAGGGCCAGGTCGAGCGCGTGCTGGAGGAGCTGGCCCAGCGCGAGGTCATCAACACGGGCGTCATCGTGTCGCCCGACGTGCGGTTCTACCCGGTCTCGATCGACCGCTTCATCCGCGAGATCCTCGACCAGGAATTCCGCGACTAACGGTGCTAGACTCGTGCCTGCCGTGAGCGGCGCCCTCTCGAGCCTCACCGTCGTCGACCTGACCACCGTCCGCTCCGGGCCGACCGGCACGAAGATCCTGGCCGACTTCGGCGCCGACGTCGTGCGGATCGAGCGCCCGGGCGACGCCGGCCGCGACCGCGTCTTCTTCGACCAGGCCGACCTGCACCGCAACAAGCGGAGCCCTCGCTCGGCTACGACACGGCGGCGATCGACCGGCTGGCCGCCGAGGGAGTGATCGAGGTCCTCAAATGACGGATATTCTCGTGCAGCAGGACAGGTCCATCGCCACCGTCGTGTTCAACCGGCCGAAGATGCGGAACGCGATCAGCCTGGCGATGTGGCAGGAGCTGGCGCGGGTCACCGAGGGGCTCGCCAAGGACGACTCGATCCGCGCCGTCGTCTTCCGTGGCGCCGGCACGGAGGCGTTCGCGGCCGGCGCCGACATCTCCGAGTTCCAGGAGAACCGGAAGGACAGCGCGAGCGCGCTCCACTACAACAAGCAGACCGCCGCCGCCTACACGGCCATCCGCTCCTGCCCCAAGCCCACCGTGGCCATGGTGTACGGCTTCTGCATGGGCGGGGCGATGGCGATCGCCATGGCCTGTGACCTGCGCTTCGCCGCTGAGGGCGCCCGGTTCGGCATCCCCGCGGCGAAGCTGAACATCATCTACCCGGTGGACGCCGTCGCCCAGCTCGTCCAGCTCGTGGGCCCCGCCTACGCCAAGGACATCCTCTACTCCGCCCGCGCCGTGGACGCGACGGACGCCCTCGCCATCGGCTTCATCCAGCGGCTCGTGCCCAAGGAGCAGCTCGAGCCGGCGACCTACGACTACCTGCAGAAGGTGGCGGAGAACGCGCCCATGTCGGTGCGCGGCTCCAAGGTCATGGTCCAGGCGATCCTCGACGGCCTCACCGAGGCGCGGCGCGCGCACCTGCGCACGCTCGCGCTGGAGGTCTTCGACAGCGAGGATTTCAAGGAAGGCACGCGCGCCTTCCTCGAGAAGCGGGTGCCGCGGTTCCAGGGGCGCTAGTGCGGCTGGCCTTCCTCACGTCCACCCCGCTGACGGCGACGGAAGGCAGCGGGACCTTCGTCGGCATCGACACGCTCGCCGCCGGCCTCGTCGCTGCCGGCCACGAGGTGGACCTCCGCCCCGTGCGCCTGCGCACGCGCTTCCACACGCTCGACCGCTGGGTCTACAACGTGGACGTCGCGCTACGCCCACCCGCCGCCGACGTGGTCGTCGGCTTCGACCTGGACGGCTTCCTGTGGGCGCGGCGCCGGTCGCGGCCCTTCGTGGCCAGCCTCAAGGGCATCATCGCGGACGAGCTCCAGAACGAGCGGGGCCGCGTGCGCGCGCTGCTCTCGGTCCAGGCGCGATGGGAGCGGCTCAACGTGACGCGCGCCGACCGGGTCGTCGTGACCAGCGAGTACTGCGCCGGCGTCGCGCAGCGGGCCTACGGCGTGCCCCGGGGCCGGCTGGCGGTCGTGCCCGAGCCGATCGACCTCGATGGCTGGCAGCGGCTCTTCGCCGCCGCGCCCCCGCGCGCGACCGGCCGGCCGGTCGTGCTCGCGGTCGGCCGGATGTATCGCCGCAAGCGCTTCGGCGACCTCCTGGCCGCGGCCCGGCTGCTCGCCGGACGAATCCCCGAGGTGCAGGTGCGCATCGTAGGGAGGGGGCCGGAGTGGGCCCGGGTCTCCACCCTCCGTGACGAGCTCGGCCTGAGAGATACCGTGGTCCTCCTCGGCGACCTGTCCCGCGCGCAGCTCGCCGGCGAGTACGCGAACGCCGACTGCTTCTGCCTGCCCTCGGTGCAGGAAGGGTTCGGGATCGTCTTCGTCGAGGCGATGGCCGCGGGCCTTCCCGTGGTCGCGTGTCGCGCGGCCGCCATCCCCGAGGTGGTGCCGGACCGCCGCGCGGGCCTGCTCGTGAACCCGCGCCGCCCGGAGGAGCTGGCCATGGCGCTCGAGACGCTGCTGACGAACGACGGACTGCGGAAGGAGCTGGGCGAGGCGGGCCGCGCCTGGGTGACGCGGTTCGCCCGCGATCGCGTGGCCGCGCGGTTCGCGGAGGTCGCCGCGCCGTGACGGGCCGCGAGGTCGGCTACAGCACGCGCGCCTTCACGTTCGCGGCCGGCCACCGGTACCACGTGGACGGCTGGAGCCCGGAGGAGAACCGCCGCGTCTTCGGCGCGCTCACCGTGGCCCACGGTCACAATTACACGCTCGAGGTGACGGTGCGGGGCCCGATCGACGCGCGGACCGGCATGGTGATGGACCTGGCGGAGCTCAAGCGCATCGTGGGCGAGGCCGTGGTGAGCCGCTTCGATCACGCGGACCTGAACGCGGACCTGCTCTTCGCGGGCAAGGTGCCGACCACGGAGAACATCGCGGTGGCCACCTGGGGCCTGCTCGCGCCCAAGCTGGGGACGGAGCGCCTCTGGCGCGTCCGGCTCCGGGAGGACCCGACGCTGTACGTGGACTACTTCGGGCGGTGACGATTCTCGGAGGGAGGCTGCGCCCCCCTTCCGAACCTCCCCCTGGGACGGCGCCGGCAAAGCCGGCGCGCGATAGTCGGAGGGGGCCTCGCCGGCCCCCTCCGAAACCTCCCCCGGGGACAGGTTGCGCCGGCAAAGCCGGCGCTCGAACAGTGGGGAACGGTGGGACATCGGCACGAGGAGGGGTGTCCTGGTGAGCGGGTTGGCAACGCGGGGGCCTGGGCGAGACATCAGCGATGCGAAGCACGGCGGCGCTTGCGATAGGGTGGCGCTGACGCGCATTTATCACTTCAGTGCCGCGCATCGCCTCGTGAGCCCGCACCTCGGCCCGGAGGAGAACGCCCGCGTCTACGGGCAGTGCCACCGGGTGCACGGGCACAACTACTACGTCGAGGTGACGGTGACGGGGACGCCGGACCCCGTGACGGGCATGGCCGCCGACCTCGGCGCCCTCGACGCGATCGTCGAGCGGGAGCTGCTGAGCCGGGTCGACCACCACGACCTCGAGGAGGCGGTGCCGGGCGTGATCACGACCGGGGAGAGCCTGGCGCGGGCCTTCTTCGTGCGCCTGGCGCCCTCGGTCCCCGCGCTCGCGTGCGTGACGGTGGTGGAGACGGCCAAGAACCGGTTCGCGTACTGTGCAGAAGGAGGTGAGCCCGCATGATCGCCAAGCTCGTGGAGCAGCTCCTGAAGGAGCTCGGTGAGGACGCGCAGCGGGAGGGGCTGGCGAAGACGCCGGAGCGGGTGGAGAAGGCGCTCCGCTACCTGACGTCCGGCTACCAGACCAACGTCGCGGACGTCCTCAACGGGGCGCTCTTCGTGGAGCAGTACGACGAGATGGTGGTCGTGAAGGACGTCGACTTTTTCAGCCTCTGCGAACATCACCTCCTCCCATTTTTCGGCAAGGCGCACGTCGCCTACATGCCGGACAAGAAGATCCTGGGCCTGTCGAAGATCCCGCGGCTGGTGGAGATGTTCAGCCGGCGCCTGCAGGTGCAGGAGCGCCTGACCACCCAGATCGCCGGCACGCTCAACGAGGCGCTGCAGCCCAAGGGGGTGGCGGTGGTCGTGGAGGCGATCCACCTCTGCATGCTGATGCGCGGCGTCGAGAAGCAGAACTCCAAGGCCGTCACCTCGGCCATGCTCGGGAGCTTCCGCTCGAGCCCCGAGACGCGCGCCGAGTTCATGGAGCTGATCAAGTCGGGCCGCGGGCTGGTGATATGAAGCTCGACGGCCGCGTCGCGATCGTGACGGGCGCCGGCCGCGGCATCGGGCGGGCCATCGCCCGCGCCTTCGCGGCCGACGGGGCCGCCGTCGTGCTCGCCTCGCGCACCCCCGCCGAGCTGGCGGCGGCGGCGGCGGAGATCCGCGACGCGGGCGGCCGCGTGCTCGTGGTCCCCACCGACGTCACCGCGGAGGCCGCCGTCGAGGCGCTCGTCCGCGAAGCGCTGACTCAATTCTCCCGCGTGGACATCCTCGTGTGCGCGGCCGGAAGCGCCGCCTTCGGCCCGGTGGCCGACGCGAAGACCGCGGACTGGGATGCGATGCTCGCGGTCAACCTGCGCGGCGTCATGCTCGCCTGCCGCGCGGTGCTGCCGGCGATGATCGGGCAGCGCGCGGGCACGATCATCAATATCGCCTCGATCGCGGCGAGGCGCGCGATCCCGGGGGCGGCGGCCTACAGCGCGACCAAGGCCGGCGTGGTGGCCTTCAGCCGGGTGCTGGCCGAGGAGCTGCGCGGCGCCGGCGTGCGCGTGGGCGTGCTCCTGCCCGTCGCCGTCGACACGCAGATCTGGGACGCGGTGCCGGACGCGCCGGATCGCGCGAAGATGCTGCGCCCCGACGAGGTCGCCGCCGCCGCGCTGCTGATCGCCACGCTGCCTCCCAGCGCCGCGCTGGAGGAGCTGACCCTGCTCCCCGCGGGCGGCATTCTGTGATACGCTGGGCCCTGAGATCGACTTGGAACCGGCAGCACTGACAGGAGGTTACGGATGATCACGCTGACCGACACGGCCGCGAAGAAGGTGTCCGACCTGCGCCTCGAGGAAGGCAAGCCCGAGTGGGGCCTGCGCGTCCGCGTGGTCGGCGGCGGGTGCTCGGGGATGTCCTACGAGCTCGGCTGGGAGGACGAGGCCGGCGCGGACGACTCCGTCGTCGAGGCCCACGGGATCAAGCTCTACGTCGACCAGCTCAGTGCCCCGTACCTGGCGGGCACCGAGATCGATTTCGTCGAGAACGATATGCTCGGCGCGGGTTTCGCGGTCAAGAACCCGAACGTCAAGTCGAGCTGCGGCTGCGGGCAGTCCCACAAGTTCTAAGACCGTTGCGCGTGGCGGTCCGCTTCTTCGCCCGGTACCGGGAAGCGACCGGCCGGCAGCGGCTCGAAGTCGATCTTCCAGAGGGCGGGACTGTGGAGGCGGCGTGGGCGGCGGTGGTCGACCGTCACCCGGCGCTCTCTCAGTACCGCCCGTTCACGCTCTTCGCCATCGGCAACGACTACGTCCAGCCCGACCACCCGCTGAAGGCCGGGGACGAGCTGTGCCTGTTCCCGCCCGTGAGTGGCGGGAGCCTCTGAACCGAAGGACCGTGGAGCGCAGCCATGCCTGACCTCTACCGGATCGTCGAGGAGCCACTGTCGGCGGACGCGGTGGCCGAGGCCGTGGCCGCCGCCGCCGCCGGCGGGATCGTGATCTTCTCCGGCGTCGTCCGCAACGAGAAGGACGGGCGCCCGGTCAAGTACCTCGAGTACGAGGCCCACGCGCCGATGGCCGAGGCCAAGATGCTCGAGATCGGGGAGCAGGTCCGCCGGCGCTGGCCCAGCGTGAAGGCCGTGACCATGCTCCACCGGGTGGGCCGCCTCGAGATCGGCGAGTCGAGCGTGCTGATCGCCGTGTCGGCGGCGCACCGCCAGGAGGCCTTCGAGGCCTGCCACTACGCGATCGATACGCTGAAGCGGACGGTGCCCGTGTGGAAGAAGGAGCACTTCGAGGACGGAGAGATCTGGGTGGGCCTGCAAGGCGGGTGACCCCCGCGTCTTGCGCCTCGACAGGCCGCTCAAAAAGGTCCAGATGCCAGGCGGCGAGGCCTTTCGAGCTGAGCGGCGTAGCCGCGAGGCGAGGCCCGAGTGGATCGGGCCTTTTCCAGCGGCCTGGTAGCCCCGTGATCGACGCCGTCCGGGACACCATTCGCCGCCACGCGATGCTCGCTGGCGGCGAAGCTGTCCTGGTGGCGGTCTCCGGCGGCGCCGACTCGGTCGCGCTGCTCCACGTCCTCGCCGCGCTGGCCGCCGAGCTCTCGCTCCGGCTCACCGTCGTCCATCTCGATCACGGCCTCCGCCCCGACTCCGCGGCCGACGCCGCCTTCGTGGAGTCTCTCGCGCGCGCCCGCGGCCTGCCCGTCGTCGTCGACCGCATCGCGGTGCCCCCGGGAGGCTCGCTGGAGGCGCGCGCCCGCGAGGCCCGCTACGCGGCGCTCCGCCGGCACGCCGCGCGGCTCGGCGCCGACCGCGTCGCCCTCGGCCACACGGCCGACGATCAGGCCGAGACGGTGCTCATGCGGCTGCTCGAGGGCGCCGGGCCGCGGGGACTGGCGGGGATCCCTCCCGTGCGCGGCCGGTACATCCGGCCGCTCATCGAGACGCGGCGGGCCGGGATCGTGGAGACTCTCACCGCCGCGGGCCTGACCTGGCGCGAGGACCCGTCGAACCGCGACCCCAAGTTCCTGCGGAACCGGATCCGCCACGAGCTGCTGCCCCTGCTGGCCTCGACCTACAACCCCGCGATCGTCCCCGCGCTCGCCCGCGCCGCCGCGCTCACGCGGGAGCTGCTCGCGCAGGTCTCGGCCGTGGCGGAGCGGGAGCTGGCCGCGGCGCCCACGCTCACCGGCGAGGAGATCGTGCTCGTCCGCTCGCGCCTCGCCGCCCTGCC
>JACQCN010000297.1 GCA_016201575.1 Candidatus Rokuibacteriota bacterium
CGCGGGTCCGGCTCCGTCACCCACTCGCCCGAACGCCGCGCTGCGCGCGGCGGACGGGCCGAGGGGGTCCCACTGCGCGCGGCCCCGCGGGGCTGCACCCTGCGCCACCCGCCCGGTCGTGCCATCGCCGTTCGCGAATAATGCGCTCTGGCCGAGCGCTGGCGGTCGTCTCGACCGCGCGGGCGTCGCTCACGCGGTCGGCCGCACGGGGCCGCCGCGCAGCCGCGGGTCGAGCACGTCGCGCAGCGCGTCGCCCAGCATGTTGAAGCCGTAGACGGCGAGCGAGATGGCGGCGCCGGGCCAGAGCGCCATCCACGGGGCCTGGTACATGTAGGAGCGCCCGGAGCCCGAGAGCATCGCGCCCCACGACGGATACGGCGGCGGCACGCCGAAGCCCAGGAAGGACAGGGCCGACTCCGCGAGGATCGCGCTCCCGAGGCCGATCGTGGCCAGGATGATGACGGTCGCCGCCACGTTGGGCAGCACGTAGCGCAGCAGGATCCGCAGGTGCCCGCAGCCGAGCGCGCGGGCGGCCTCCACGTAGGCGTTCTGGACCACGCCGATCGTCGCGCCCCGGATCACCCGCGAGGCGCCGGCGGCGCCGGCGACGCCGAGGGCCAGGATCACGTTCACGAGCCCCGCCCCGAGGACCGCCATCAGCGAGAGGATGATCACGAGGAACGGGAACGACTGCCAGGCGTCGACCACGCGCTGCACGACGAGGTCGTAGCGGCCCGCGAAGTAGCCGCTGCTGACCCCGATCGTCGTGGCCAGCACGGTGCCGAGCAGGACGGCGCCGAACCCCACCGTGACGGAGATGCGCGCGCCGTAGACCACGCGGCTGAGGATGTCGCGCCCGAGGTTGTCCGTGCCCATCCAGAACCGCGCGCTGGGCGGCCGCATGCGCGCCCCGGCGATGGTCTCGTCGTAGTCATAGGGCGCGACCCGGTCGGCCAGGAGCGCCAGCAGGATCAGCACCACCACGATCAGCCCCCCGAGCGCCCCCAGGGGCTTCCGGCGGCAGAAGCGCCACACGGCGGCGCTAGTAGCGGATCCGCGGGTCGAGGACGGCATAGACCACGTCGACCAGGAGGTTCATCCCGACCACGATCGTCACGATCAGCAGGTTCACGCCCTGGATCACCGGGTAGTCGCGCTGCGTGATCGCGTCGAAGAGGAAGCGGCCCATCCCCGGCAGCCCGAAGATCGTCTCGAAGATCACCGTGCCCCCGAAGATCTGCGCGAGCTGGAGGCCCAGGATCGTGACCACGGGGAGCACGGCGTTCTTCAGGCTGTGCTTGAGCACGACCGCGCGCTCGCGGAGCCCCTTGGACCACGCGGTACGGATGTAGTCCTGGCGCAGCACCTCGAGCAGCATCGCGCGGGTCATCCGCATCAGCGCCGCCGCCGAGGCGGTGCCGAGGATGGCCGCCGGGATCACGAACTGGCCCACGTGCCGCCAGGGATCGGCGCGGAGGTCGGTGAACCGGGCGATCGGCGTCCACCCCCACCAGATCGCGGGGAAGATGATCACGAGCGTCGCCACCCAGTAGCCCGGCACCGAGAGCCCGAGGATCGCCGCGCTGCGGGCCGCGTAGTCGGTCACCGTGTCCTGCCGGATGGCGGCCAGGATCCCGACGGGCAGCGCGATCGCGACGGAGAAGGCGAGGGCGAGGAGCCCGAGCTCGAGGCTCACGGGCACGCGGCGGGCCAGCTCCTCCACCACGGGGCGCCGGGTCCACAGCGACTCGCCCAGGTCCCCGCGCCCGACCTTCCCGAGCCACTCCACGTACTGGACGAGGAGCGGCCGGTTCAGGCCGAGCTTCGCGCGGAGGTCCTCGAGGTCGCGCCCGTAGGCCTTCTCCTCGAGCATGAGCTGGACCACGTCGCCCGGGATCAGGCGCGGGAGCGTGAAGACCATGAACGACGCGATCAGCAGCGAGGGGATCGCGACGACGAGCCGTCTCAGGACGTAGCGCGACACCTCAGTCGACGTCAGGGGGAGCGACCGCCGCTCCCCCCGACACCCCCCAACGGGCTCCCGCGAGGCCTTTCCTCACGCCCTCTCAGCGGTCGAGCCAGGCCGCCATGAGCCGCCCGCCGTAGTCGTGCCCGATGTTCGGCGCGAAGTTCTTCACGGCGGCGTCCCAGGCGACCACGACCTCGAAGGACGGCCCGTAGTGGTAGTAGACCTGCTTCGAGAGGTAGCGCTGGATGTCGAAGATGATCTCGCGGCGCTTGCGGGCGTCGAACGTCCGCCGCTGGAGCTTGATCATCTCGGTGAGCTTGGGATCGTCCACGCCGCCCACGTTGCTCGGCTGCCCGGGCACGTAGAGGCGGTAGAGATAGCTGTCGGGATCGGTCCAGCTCCCGAAAAGCCCCACCGCGAGCTTCTCGAACTTGCCCACGAGGGTGCTGGCCAGGAAGGCGCCGTACTCCTTCAGCTTGAGGTCCGTCTCGATGCCGGCCGCCTTCCAGTTGGCGAGCGTGGCCTGCACGCCGTCCATGTAGTCGGTGCCGTAGCCGGCGGTCGTCTCCACGGGCGTGGAGAAGCCGTTCGGGTACCCGGCCTCGGCGAGCAGCCGCTTGGCCTCGGGAATGTTGTGGTCGTACAGCGCGCGGCCCTCCGGCGGCAGGTCGCTCAGCGGGATCGACCAGTCGTGGAACGCCGCCGGGATGGCCGGGTTCGGCACGCCGTGGCCGTGGGCCCAGGCGTTGGCCGCCACCAGGTCGTGCCAGTTCGTGGCCATCGCCATGGCCCGGCGCACGCGGAGGTCGTTGAACGGCGCCTGGTCGAGCTTCATCCACGTCATGTTCATGTTCGGCAGGATGAACTCCGCCGCCTGGAGGCCGGGCTTGCGCTGCCGGGCGACCTCGAGGTCGAGGCGGCGCAAGACCATGTTGTACTCGGGCCCGAAGTCGTACTTGCCGGCGGCGAAGTTGGCGAAGCGGGTGGCGTGATCGGGGTCCACGCTGATGTCGACGGCGTCCACGTACGGCAGCCCGGCGACGAAGTAGTTCGGGTTGCGGGCGAGGGTGACGCGCACGTTCGGCTCGTGGCGCTCGAGCATCCAGGGGCCGGTGCCGATGCAGGCCTCGGCCTTCTTCAGGTCGCCGAACTGCTCGACCGCCTCGCGGGGCACGATCAGCATCGAGGTCGACGCCAGCACGTCGAGGAACCAGGCGAAGGGCTCGCCCAGGACGAAGCGGACCGTGTAGCGGTCCGGCGCCTCGACCCGCTCCACGGCGTCGAGCAGGCTCCTGGCCTGGTTGCCCTTGAGGCTCAGGAAGCGCTCGTAGCTGTACCGGACGTCCTCCGCCGTCAGCTCGCGCCCGTTGACCGGGGGCCTGGGATGCCAGCGCACGCCCCGCCGGAGCTTGAACACCCACGTGCGATCGTTGGGCCGGCTCCACGACTCCGCCAGGTCCGGCTCGAGCGGCGTGGTGCCCGGGCGCACCGAGGGCCCCGCCTTCACCTTCACGAGCTTGCTGTGCGTCATCGACAGGATGGTCATGGTCCGGTAGGACAGCGTGAGCTGGGGATCGAAGCCCTGCGGGTCGAAGCCGGAGATACGGAAGACGCCGCCGCGCTTCGGCGTCTGGGCGCCGGCGGACTGCGGGCGCAGGAGGTCGATCGCGGGGCCCGCGGCGCCGGCCGCGAAGGCGGCGCCCGCCAGCTTCAGCAAGTCTCGACGGCTGACGTCCATTGAGGTCCTCTCACGCGTGGTGGTGGCCGCCCGCCGCCGCGGCGCCGGCTGGCGACGATTGTACCCCCGGCAGCGAGTTCGCGGCGCCCGGGGCCGGCACGTCGGTTGCTCCCCGAGCACACCGTGACCTTCGACGCCGCCAGGATGGTGCACAAGGGCTACGTCCGCCGGCCCGGAGGCGTCGCGCCCTTCGACTCCAGCACGCTGGCGCCGGGCCAGACCTTCACGCACGCGTTCACCGTGCCCGGGACCTACCGCTACGTGTGCGTCATGCACGAGGGGTCCGCGATGACGGGCGAGGTCGTGGTGAAGCGCGGTCGGGCCTGCCTGCCGCGCTACCCGCCCGACTCCCCGTGGAGCCGTTCGTGAGTAATGCCGTCTAAGCCCGCATTATTCACGAACGGCGATGGCGCGACAGGGCGGGTGGCGCAGGGGGCAGTCCCCGCGGGGCCGCGCGCAGTGGGCCCCCCTCGTCCCGTCCGCCGCGCGCAGCGCGGCGTTCGGGCGAGCGGGTGACGGAGCCGGACCCGCGGGGGCGGCGCCCTGCGACAGGACCCGCCCGCCACCCGCGACTACCGTTCCTGAATGATGCGGGCTAGTACCCGGTGAGCTCCACGTAGCCGTTGCCCGTGACCGGCGCTCCCGCCGCGGTCCCGGCCACGCGCACGGCGCCCTCCCAGTACCGCACGGAGAGGTCCAGCTCCTGGTCGCGCAGCCAGGGCTCGACCTCGACCGCGAGGCGCTCGGCCGGGACGGCCAGGCGCCAGCGCGACGGGTACACCGCGCCGCTCTTCGGGCTCCGCCACGTGTCGAGCGCCTCCACCCGCACCGCGTCGGGCCCGAGCGGCCGCGTCGACCCGTCGCGCGCGACCAGGGTCCCGCGGCTCCAGCGATCGGTCGAGCCGTCGCGGCGCCGGAGGCGATAGAACATGAGGTCGCGCCCGTCGTCGAGCTGCAGGGCGAACCAGTCCCAGCCCACCTGGCCGGCGCCGAGCGCGCTCGTCGACCACTCGCGGTCCATCCAGCTCGAGCCGGCGACGCGCCACGCCTCCCCCTCGATCGCGACCGTCCCCGTCGTGTCCATCCGGGTGAGCGAGTAGTAGTACGAGGCGTTGCCGGGCTCCGGCCCCTTCCGGCTGAGCCCGCGATCGCCCTGGAGCGCCACGGGCTTGACGCTGCGGAGCGCCAGCTCGATGGCGACGCCCTCGGCGGCGGCGCGGAGGCGCGTCGGGCCGCCGTCCACGACCGCCCCCTCGGCGGTCCAGTCCTCGAGCCACACGCGATACTGGCTCTCGAGCCGAGCGGCGCCCACGAGCCCGGGGCGAGCGCGTGGCGAGGCGAGGCCCGAATGGCCGTTCGAGCCGAGCGGCGCCGGCGAGGGCTGTTGAC
>JACQCN010000275.1 GCA_016201575.1 Candidatus Rokuibacteriota bacterium
CAGCCGGCCATGACCGCGTTGATCGCCAGCCGCTCCACCTGGAACCGCCGGTACTCCGCGCCCAGCCGTCCCAGCGGAAAGCGCGCGTGCTCGAACAGGTAGGCCTTGACCTGGCGCTTGCCGTAGCCCTCGCGCGCGATCGTCGCCGCGTGCTCGGGTCCGAGCGAGAGCAAGGGCCAGCCGGCGTGAAGCACGTTGTTGCTCCCCGCCTGCCCCATCGCGCCCGCGATCGTGGCCAGGATCCCCGCGGCCGAGTGACTGTAATGGTCCTGGATGTTGTGCGGCCCCTCGCAACCGATCAGCGTCACGGTGCTCGCGTCGGCCGGGAACCCCGCCTCGACGTGCAGCGGCTCCCAGGGGCTCGCCGCCTCGTTCTCGGCCACGCAGTAGGCGATCTTGGCCGGGCTCCCCTGCGTCGCGCGGTCCCCGGCCCCCGGCAGCCCGCCGCCCACGTTCATGAGCACGAGACGGACGGCCCGCCCGATCGTCACGTTCGCCTGAGCCCCCTGGCCGAACGCGCTGTAGCCCGAGTTGAGCCCGATCTCCGCGGCGATCGGGCCGTTGACGACGAGCAGGGGCGCCACCGGATGGGTCGTCGCCTGGATCGAGTCGAGGTTGAAGGCCGGGTCGGCCATCGCCTCGACGGCGGCGACGACGACGGGGAAGTACTCGGGCCGGCAGCCGGCCATGACCGCGTTGATCGCCAGCCGCTCCACCGTCGCCTCGCCCTGCCGCGGCGGGATGACCGCGACCACGTCGCGAGCGTCGCGGCCGCTCCAGCGGAGGAACTCGGCGACGGCCTCCTCGGTGGGCGGGACGATCGGGAGCCCGTCCGTCCAGCCCCGGTCCTGGTAGGGGCGGTTGATCGCCGGGTACGAGTCCTCGGCCTCGAACGTGCGCGCCGCCGGACCGTGCGCGCTCATCCCGCCGCCTCACCCGGCGCGGTGAGCGCGCGCACGACCGCCTCGACCACACCCTCCGCCTTCCGGACCACCTCGTCCTCCTTGATCCCTCCGAGCGGATGACGCACGAGGGCCAGCGGCAGCCCCGCGAGGCCGCGGTTGGCCGCCTCCAGCCGCGCGAGCGGCTCGAACTCGTCCGTCCCGATCACGACCGTCGGGATGCCCCGCTGCTCCAGCATGATGGCGCCGTGGATACTCCACGACGTGCAGGACCCTCAGTCGGCGCTCCCGACCAGCACGAAGTCGCAGGTCGTCAGGTCGGCGAGGATCGCCTCCGAGGGGGGCCCCGCCACCGGCTTCTCGCGCTTGAGCACCGCGGCCACGTCGTGCCGCTGCCGGAGGCGCTCCGCCACCGCCAGCATCAGCGTGCCGGCGTTGGCCTTGCCGTTGTCGAGAATGCCGGCGCGCCCCCGCGCCAGCGCCGCCGGGCGGCGGGCCAGCTTGATCGTCACCACGCGGGGCTCGGCTGTCGGCTCGTAGAGTCTCACCCGTCGTTCGCTCATCGCAGGCCTCCTCCGCCCCACATCCTACCGCGGGTGTACCATGGGCCCGCGCCCGAAGGAACGGGCGCGACGAGGAATGAGATGAGCGCGCCCCCGGACGCGCTGCCCGGCGCCGGCACCGTCGGCTGGAAGCTCCAGCGCGAGATCGTCCTGCTCCTCGCCGGACTCCGGCCATCCTCTTCCAGCTCGCCCACCCGCTCGTGGCCCGCGGCGTCGCCGACCACAGCGCCTTCCGCGTCGAGCGCTGGGGACGGAGCCGACGTCTGCACCGCACCCTCGACGCGATGCTCCGGCTCAGCTTCGGCACCGAGGGCGCGGCGCGGGCGGTGGTCGCGCGGATCAACGCGATCCACGACCGCGTCCACGGGCGCCTCCCCGAGTCGGCGGGCGCCTTCCCGGCCCCGCCACTCCGCGCCGCCCCGGCCTGGTCGGAGGCGCTCGCGCGGGACCGCGCAGCCCTGTTCGCGCGCGTGCTGGCCGCCGATCCGGCGGGTCGCCTCGAGCGCACCATCGAGCACGGGATGTTCGGGCCGCTCAACTGGCGAGAGACGCTCCTCTTCCTGCGCCTGCACGACCTCGACCACGCCGATCAGCTGCGGAAGATCGCGGCGGCGCTGGCGTAGCGGGAAGGCCCATGCGGGTCGCCATCGGGCTCGGGCCGGCCAACGAGGACTGGCCGGCGGCCAGCGCCTACGTGGTCGAGGCCGAGCGGATGGGCGTGGACTGCGTCTGGTCGGCGGAGGCCTGGGGTCACGACGCCGTCTCGCCGCTTGCCTTCCTCGCCGCGCGCACCTCTCGCATCCGCCTGGGCATGGGGATCATGCAGGCGGGCACCCGAACGCCGGCGCTGGTCGCGATGACGGCCATGAGCCTGGCCGCGATGTCCGGGGGCGGTTCATCCTCGGGCTGGGCGTGAGCGGGCCCCAGGTCATCGAGGGCTGGCACGGCGTTCGCTTCGAGCGACCGGTGCAGCGCCTGCGCGAGGCCGTCGAGATCGTGCGACGCGCGGCGCGGGGAGAGCGCCTCGCCTACAAAGGCGGCGTGCACGAGCTGCCGCTACCGGGGGGCGAGGGCAAGGCGCTCCGATCGGCGGCGCGGCCCCGGCCCGACATTCCCGTCTACCTCGCCGCGCTGTCGCCGCGGAGCCTCGAGATGACGGGAGAGATCGCCAGCCGAGCCAGTCCCAGCGGTGCTGCGGGAAGTGTTCCGGGTTGAGGCGTCCCACCGGGAACGCCGTCACCGACGTCGTCGGCGTGAGGAGCAGGCTGTAGCGCTCGAACAGCGGGCGCACGGTATCCCAGTACGCGAGCTTCCGGCCGCGCGCCGCGACGTAGTCCGCCGCGCTCCACCGCAGCCCGTCCTCGATGCAGGCCACCAGCCCGGGGTCCATCCGATCGCGCCACTCGGGGAGGAGCTGGGCGTAGTTCCCGGCGTAGTTGGCGCTCCACACGAGGCGGACCGGGTCGCGCGTGTCGGCGAACCGCGGCTCGACCTCGTCGACGACCGCGCCCAGCTCCTCGAACGCGCGCGCGGCCTGCCGCACGACGGCGGCCACGTCGGGGTCGACGGGCAGGCCGCCGAGGTCGGGGCTGAAGGCCACGCGAAGCCCTTTGATCCCTCGATCGAGCTGGCTCGTGTAGTCCGCGGGCGCGCCGTCGAGGGCGCTCACGTCCCAGTCGTCGGGTCCCGCCATCACCGACAGCATCAGCGCGCCATCCGCCACCGTCCGCGTCATCGGGCCGTTGTGCGTGGCGTAGTCGTTGTTGGAGACCGGCCACATCGGCACGCGCCCGTACGAGGGCTTGAGGCCGAAGATCCCGCAGAAGCCCGACGGGATGCGGATCGAGCCGGCGCCGTCCGAGCCCTGGTGGATCGGCCCGAGCCCCGCGGCCGTGGCGGCGGCCGCCCCCGCGCTCGATCCGCCGGTCGTCATCGCGGGGTTCCAGGGATTCCGTGTGATGCCGGTGAGCGGGCTGTCGCCGAGGGCCTTCCAGCCGAACTCGGGCGTCGTCGTCTTGCCGACCACGATCGCGCCGGCCTCCTTCAAGCGGCGCACGAACGGGGGGTCGGCGTCGGGAACGCGGTGCAGGAAGACGAACGACCCCGCCATGGTGCGGACGCCTCTGGTGAAGGCGAGGTCCTTGATCGAGACCGGGATGCCGTGGAGGGCGCCGAGCGGCCCGCCGCGCGTCACGGCCTGCTCGGCCTCGCGCGCCTGGGCCAGCGCCGACTCCGCGGTGACCGTGCAGAACGCGTTGAGCGTGGGATTGAGCCGCTCGATCCGCGCGAGGACGGCGCGGGCCAGCTCCACGGGCGACAGCTCCTTGCGCCGGATCGCGCGCGCCGCCTCGACGGCGGGCATGTAATACAGATCGGACGAGCTCATGGGTCACCCCCGGCCGACCATTATGCCGCGCCGGGAGCGTCAGGAGGGGTCGGAGTCGGCGATGCAGCGGAGGACGGCCGCGAGCTGCCCCTCGAGGGCGGCGAGGATGTCGGCCGCGCCGTCGAGCCGGCCCTCGCTGCCCATCCGCTCGAGCTGCTCGCTCAGCGCGGCGCCCGCCGCCGCGCCCAGCACGCGCAGCGTGCCCTTGAGGTTGTGCGCCTCGCGCAGCAGCTCCTCGGTGTTCCCGGACGCCTCCGCCGCGCGCATCGCGCGGATGCGCCGGGGGCACTCCTCGGTGAAGCTCGCCAGCAGCTCGGCGAGCAGGTCGCGATCACCGCCCGTGTAGCGGCGCGCGACCGCGAAGTCCATGGGCGGCGCGCCGGGCTCCGCCGGTGGCGCCGCGGCGCCGAGGGGGCCCTTCTCCGGCGCGGCGCCGTTGACGATCGCGCGCACCCGCGCGACGAGATCGTCGAGCGAGAGATTGGCCTTGATGAAGTACGCGATGGCGCCCGCCTCGAGGCACCGGCGGACGTCCTCCTCCTGCCCCAGGTTGCTCAGCAGGACGACGGGCACGTGCCGGGTGGCGGCGTCCCCCTTCAGGGCGCGGAGGACGGCCAGGCCGTCGAGCTTCGGCATGACCATGTCGAGGAGGATCAGGTCCGGGCGCTCGCTCCGCGCCAAGCGGAGCGCCTCCTCGCCGTCCGTCGCGGGCAGCACCGTGAAGCCCTGCTTGCGCAGCATCGCCTCCGCGGCTCTCCTCAAGAACCGGTCGTCCTCGGCGAGCAGGACCCGCTTGGCCGCGCTCACTGGCTGGCCTCCGCGCGCGGCAGCGCGACGACGAAGGTCGAGCCCTCGCCTTCCTCGGACTCGCACCAGATCCGGCCACCGAACCGCCCGATGATCAGCCGCACCAGGTAGAGCCCGAGCCCCGTGCCCTCCGTCTCGAGGGTGACCGCGTTGTCCGCCCGGAAGAACTTCTCGAAGAGGCGGCGCTGCGCGTCCCGGGGAATCCCGATCCCGCTGTCGCGGACGGCCCAGCGGAGCTCGTCGCCCTCGAGCCCCATGTTGATGGTGATCTCGCCCTTGGCCGGCGTGTACTTGATCGCGTTGGACACGAGGTTCAGG
>JACQCN010000379.1 GCA_016201575.1 Candidatus Rokuibacteriota bacterium
AGTGGGTGACGGCGCCGGCCCCGCGGGGCGGGGCCCTGCGACAGGACCCGCCCGCCACACGCGACTCCCGTTCGTGAATAATGCGGGCTAGGCGGCCTCGCGGAGGCGTCCCGATGGCCAGACCCACGCCGCCCTCGAAGGCTCGCAGCGTCGGAGTCGAGTCGCTCACCGAGCTCGCGCTCGACCTGCGCTGGTCGTGGAACCACAGCGCCGACGAGATCTGGGCCGAGCTCGAGCCCGACCTCTGGGCCCTCACCCACAATCCGTGGGTCGTGCTCCAGACCGTCTCGCGGACCCGGCTGCAGGAGCTGCTGGGGCGGCCGGACTACCGCAACCGAGTCGAGACGCTCCTCGATCGCAAGCGCCGGTACGCGGACGCGCCGGCCTGGTTCGCGGAGTCCGACGCGGGCCGGCTCACGGGCATCGCCTACTTCAGCATGGAGTTCGGGCTCAGCGAGGCGCTCCCGATCTACTCCGGGGGCCTCGGCAACGTGGCCGGGGACCAGCTCAAGGCCGCCAGCGACCTCGGCGTGCCGGTGATCGGCGTCGGGCTCCTGTACCAGCAGGGGTACTTCCGGCAGGTGATCGGTCCCGACGGCCGGCAGGAGGCGCTGTACCCGTACAACGATCCGGGCCAGCTGCCGATCGGGCCGGTGCGCGACGAGAGCGGCGAGTGGCTGCGCCTGGAGTTCCACCTCCCCGGGTACCGGATCTGGCTCCGCGCCTGGCAGGTGCAGGTCGGCCGGCTCAGGCTGTACCTGCTCGACAGCAACGACGCGGCGAACCCGCCGGCGCTCCGCGGCGTGACGAGCGAGCTCTATGGCGGCGGGCCCGAGCAGCGCCTGCGGCAGGAGATGGTGCTGGGGATCGGCGGCTGGCGTCTCCTCCGTGCCCTCCGGCTCGTGCCCGAGGTGTGTCACCTCAACGAGGGGCACGCGGCGCTGGCGGTGCTCGAGCGCGCCCGGGCGTTCATGGAGGACAGCGGCCAGCCCTTCGACGTGGCCCTCGCGGTCACGCGCGCCGGAAACCTCTTCACCACGCACACGCCGGTGGCCGCGGGCTTCGATCGCTTCCCCGCGGCGCTGATCGATCAGTACCTGCGGCGATACGCCGAGGACGGGCTGGCGATCGCCCTGCCCGAGCTCCTCGCGCTCGGCCGGCGGGATCCGGACGACGCGAGCGAGCCCTTCAACATGGCCTATCTCGCGATCCGGGGGAGCGGGGCCGTGAACGGCGTGAGCCGCCTGCACGGCGCGGTGAGCCGGCGCCTCTTCCAGTGTCTCTTTCCCCGCTGGCCCGCGGCCGAGGTCCCGGTCGGGCACGTGACCAACGGCGTGCACACGCCGTCCTGGGACTCCGCCGAGGCCGACGCGCTCTGGACCCAGGCCTGCGGTGTCGAGCGCTGGCGCGGCACGATGGACACGGTCGAGCGGGGCATCAGGTGCGCGTCCGACGCCGAGCTGTGGGCCGTGCGGACGAGCGCGCGGAAGGCCCTCGTCGACTACGCGCGCGAGCGCATGCCCCAGCAGCTCGCGTCGATGGGCGCGCCGCCGGCCGAGGTGGCGGCGATGTGCGAGTGCCTCGATCCGGACGCGCTCACGCTGGGGTTCGCGCGCCGCTTCGCCACCTACAAGCGGCCGACCCTGCTGCTCCACGACCCGGACCGGCTGCTCCGCATCCTGGCCGACCGGGAGCGCCCGGTGCAGCTCATCGTGGCCGGGAAGGCGCACCCCGCCGACGAGGCCGGGCAGGCGATGATCCGCGAGTGGTTCGAGTTCATTCGCCGTCCGGGGGCGCGGCGGCGGGTGATCTTCATCCCCGACTACGACCTGCTCCTGGCCGAGCACCTCGTGCAGGGCGCCGACCTCTGGATCAACACGCCCCGCCGGCCGTGGGAGGCCAGCGGAACGAGCGGCATGAAGGTGCTGGTCAACGGCGGGCTCAACCTGTCCGAGCTCGACGGCTGGTGGGCGGAGGCGTACGCGCCCGAGGTGGGCTGGGCGCTGGGCGACGGCCGCGAGCACGGGGACGATCCCGCGTGGGACGCGGCGGAGGCGCGGGCGCTGTACGCCCTGCTCGAGCGCGAAGTCGTGCCCGCCTTCTACACCCGCGACGCGCGGGGGATCCCCGGGGGCTGGGTGGCGAGGATGCGCGAGAGCATGGCGCGCCTGACGCCGCGGTTCTCGGCCAACCGGGTCGTCCGCGAGTACACCGAGCGGCACTACCTGCCGGCGGCGGCGGGCTATCGGGCGCGGGCCGCCGAGAAGGGGGCGCTGGGGGCGGGAGTGCTCGCCTGGCAGCGGCATCTCGCCGCGCACTGGCCCGAGGCGCGCTTCGGCGCGGTCGCCGTCCAGACGCGGGACGATCACCATCAGTTCGCGGTCCAGCTCTCCCTCGGCGGTCTCGACCCGGAGGCGGTTCGTGTCGAGCTCTACGCCGATCCGACCGACGGCGGGGAGCCCGCCCGGCACGTGATGGCCCGCGACCGGAAGCTCGCCGCCCCGAACGCCTACGAGTATCGCGGGCGGGTGCCGGCGTCGCGTCCCGCCTCGGACTACACGCCGCGGCTCGTCCCGCATCACCCGGCCGCCCTCGTCCCGCTCGAGGCGCCCCAGATCCTCTGGCCGCGGTGAGGCGCAGGTCCGTGCCGGGATCGACGAGCCGGTGGGACCGCGTGGAGGGAGCCGCGGTCCCGCTCGGCGTCTCGTGGGTGGAGGCCGAGCAGGCGTACAACTTCTCGATCTACTCGAAGCATGCCGAGTCGGTCACGCTGCTTCTCTACCGGGAGGACGATTGGATCACCCCGGCCTCTACGCATCGGCTCGATTACCTCGTGAACAAGTCGGGCCGGGTCTGGCACTGCCGCGTCCCCGCATCACGGATAGCGGGGGTGCGGTGCTACGCCTACTCGATCGACGGCCCGCCGCCGGCCGGCCGCTTCGAGTGGCACGCGTTCGACCGCGACAAGATCCTGCTCGACCCCACGGCGCGCGCCGTCTTCTTCCCGCCCACCTTCGACCGCCGGGCGGCCATCGGGCCGGGATCGAACGCCGGCAAGGCGCCGCTGGCCGTGCTCCCGGCCCGCGAGCCGGCCGTCCACTGGGGCGACGATCCGCGCCCGCGCCACGAGTCCGACCTCATCGTCTACGAGCTGCACGTCCGCGGTTTCACCCGCAACCCGAACAGCGGCGTGAGGCCCGACCGGCGGGGGACCTTCGCGGGCCTGGTCGAGAAGATCCCCTACCTCCAGGATCTCGGCGTGACCGCGGTGGAGCTGATGCCGGTCTTCCAGTTCGATCCCCAGGACGGAGATTACTGGGGATACATGCCGCTGGGCTTCTTCGCGCCCCACCACGGGTACGCCTCCCCGGCCGGGCAGCCGGATCCGTGCCGCGAGTTCTGCGGGATGGTGAAGGCCTTCCACGAGGCGGGCATCGAGGTGATCCTCGACGTGGTCTACAACCACACGGCCGAGGGCGACCACCGGGGCCCGACCTTCAACGGCAAGGGGATCGACAACAGCACCTACTACATGCTCTCGGGCGATCCCGCGGCGCCCTACCTGAACCTCTCCGGGACCGGGAACACCCTGCACTGCGCGAACCGCTACATCCGCGGGCTCATCCTCAGGAGCCTCCGCTACTGGGTCCGGGAGATGCACGTGGACGGCTTCCGGTTCGACCTCGCCTCGGTGATGTCCCGGAAGGCCGACGGGTCGATCGACTACGACGACCCGCCGATCTTCGGCGACATCGCCGCCGACTCGACCCTCGCGCACGTGCGTCTCATCGCCGAACCCTGGGATGCCGCGGGGGCCTACCAGCTCGGCCGCGGCTTCCCGGGGCTCGAGTGGCTCCAGTGGAACGGGCGCTTCCGCGACGACATCCGCCGGTTCGTCAAGAGCGACCCCGGTCTCGTGCCCGCGGTGATGTCCCGGCTCTACGGGAGCGACGACCTGTTCTCCGACGCGCTCCCCTACGCGTACCACCCGTACCAGAGCGTGAACTACGTGACCGCGCACGACGGCTTCACGCTGTTCGACCTCGTGGCCTACGGCGCCAAGAACAACTGGGCCAACGGCCACGGCAACACGGACGGGCCGCCGGAGGAGTACAGCTGGAACTGCGGGTGGGAAGGCGAGACCGGCGCGCCGTCGGCCGTCGCCCGCCTGCGGACGCAGCAGGCGAAGAACTTCGCCTGCCTGCTCTTCCTGGCGAACGGGACGCCGATGCTGCGCGCCGGGGACGAGTTCCTGCAGACCCAGGGCGGCAACACCAATCCCTACAACCAGGACAACACCACGACCTGGCTCGACTGGGACCGGCTGCAGGCGAACCGGGACGTCCACCGCTTCTTCCGCCGCCTGATCGCGTTCCGCAAGGCTCACCAGTCGCTCTGCCGGAGCCGGTTCTGGCGGGAGGACGTGCGGTGGCACGGCCTGGGCCCGGCCGTCGACCTGGCGTGGCACTCGCGCAGCCTGGCCTTCTTCCTCCGCGGCGGCTCCCAGGGCGACGGGGATCTCTACGCGATGATCAACGCCTACTGGGAGGACTTGCCCTTCGCGATCCAGGAGACCGGCCCGTGGAAGCGCGTGATCGACACGAGCCTCGACAGCCCGGACGACGTCTGCGAGCCTGGTGCCGAGGCGCCGGTCGCGAAGTCCACGTACCTGGTGCGGGCGCGCTCGGTCGTCGTCCTCGGCCGGGCCGCGCCGTGAGCGGCCCGAGGCGCCCGCGATGATCCTGGCGGCCGACGTCGGCGGCACCTCGACCCGGCTGGCCCTGATGGAGCCGACCGGCCCGCGGCTCACGCGGGTGGCGGAGGAGATCTTCCGGAGCGGCAGCCACCGGAGCCTGGACGAGATCGTCGCCCGGTTCGTGGCGGCCCACCGGCAGCCGATCGAGGCGGCCTGCTTCGGCATCCCCGGGCCCGTCCGCGAGGGCCGCGTGGAGACCACGAACCTCCCGTGGGAGGTCGACGCCAAGCGGCTCGCCGTCCTCCTGGCGCTCGAGACCGTCGCGCTGATCAACGATCTCGAGGCGCACGCCTACGGCGTGGCCGCGCTCGAGCCGGCGGACCTCCACGTCCTCAACGCCGGGGCGCCGCCGGCGGCGGGGAACCGCGCCATCATCGCCGCCGGCACGGGGCTCGGCGAGGCCGGGTTGTACTGGGACGGCGAGGACCATCATCCGTTCGCCTCGGAAGGGGGCCATGTCGACTTCGCGCCCCGGAGCGAGCTCGAGATGGACCTGCTCCGCTTCCTCCGGGCGCGCTTCGGTCGCGTCAGCGTGGAGCGCGTGGTGTCCGGGCCCGGGCTCCACGAGATCTACGTGTTCCTGCGGGACACCGGACGGACCGTCGAGCCGCCGTGGCTGGCCGAGGCCGTCGCGGGCGAGGATCCCTCGCCAGTGATCGCCGAGGCGGCGCTGGCGTCGCGGAGCGCGCTCTGCGTGGAGGCCCTCGATCTCTTCGTGTCGCTCTACGGCGCCGAGGCCGGCAACCTCGCCCTGAAGATGATGGCGACCGGGGGCGTCTACGTGGGCGGCGGGATCGCGCCCAAGATCCTCGCCAAGCTCGCTGATGGGCGCTTCCTCGACGCGTTCGTGGCGAAGGGACGCATGCGGCCGCTGCTGGAGGCCGTTCCCGTGCACGTGATCCTGAACGAGCAGACGGGCCTGTTCGGCGCCGCCCGCTACGCGGCGCTGAGCCGGCTCCGACGGTGAGGGAGAGAGAAGCCCGCGATGGACGCCCTTCGATGACGAGCCCCGTCGTCTTCCTCGTCGACGTCGACAACACCCTGCTCGACAACGACCGGGTGGCCGCGGATCTCAAGCGGTATCTCGAGCGCGAGGTCGGGCACGAGCGCCAGGAGCGATACTGGGCGATCTTCGAGGATCTGCGCGCCGAGCTCGGCTACGCGGACTATCTCGGCGCGCTCCAGCGGTACCGGATCGAGTACCCGCGCGATCCCAACGTGCTGGCGGTCTCCGCGTTCCTCGTCGACTACCCTTTCGCCAACCGCCTGTACCCGGGCGCGCTGGACGTGCTCGAGCGGCTCCGGGCGTGGGGCCCGACGGTCATCCTGTCCGACGGCGACGTGGTCTTCCAGCCGCGCAAGATCCAGCGCTCGGGGCTGGGCGAGGCGGTGGACGGCATCCTGATCTACATTCACAAGGAGCGCGAGCTCGACGACGTCGAGGCGCGGTACCCGGCCGAGCGGTACGTGCTGGTGGACGACAAGCTGCGGGTCCTGACGGCGGTCAAGCAGGCCTGGGGGTCCCGCGTCACGACCGTCTTCCCGCGCCAGGGGCACTACGCGCGCGATCCAAGGGCGCTGGCCGGGTACCCGCCGGCGGACGTCGACATCGCGCGCATCGGCGATCTGCTCGACCACGACCTGCGATCGCTGCTCGCGGCCGCTACCCGCGGGGTCACACCCGCCGCGCGCGGCGACGGATGACGCGCGGAGCGCGCGGCGCCTCCGTCACCCGTCCTCGTCGCTGACGTTGACCCGTCGGGCCAGGCCTGTCTCGTCGTACCCGATCGTTCGCTGTCGGGCTTGCCGTCGCGCCGAACGTCGGTCGGTCCAGCCGCACTGGCACGTCCAGCGGTGGAGCTGCTTGTCGAACTCGGCCGTGTCCTGTCCGCATGCGGGGCAACGCTGTCGCATCGGGTCGACCTCCCCACGGCGGCTTCCCCGAAGGACACTGCGCAGCGGAACGGTCCGGGAGCCGCGGTTCGTCCGCGAGCGACCCTATTCGGAGGCGGCGGCGTCGTAAAGGAAAACTTGTTCCACCGTATCCACCCTTATCCACAGCTCGGGCTCGGAGCCGGACCCGACGGCTTACTGTGGTGAGGCTGGGCACGCGCTCGATGCCCGCCGCGACTCGTTGGCCGTCTTGACCACGAGGTCGCCGAGGTTCTCGAGGATCTCGACGTCCGGCATCAGCGGCTCCCTCGCCGAGGAAGTAGCGGACGACGTCGGGACGAACCGGTAGATCACCTTGTCGTCGGCGATCCCCGTGCCCGGGGTGTTGGCGAGCGTCACGTTGCCGGCGCGCACCGTGAACGTGATGTCGAGGTCCCGGTCTTGCCTGGCCGCGCTCATGCCCGGCGCCCCGACTCCTGCCCGGGGATTGAGCGCCCTACGAAGCCTAGAAGACGGTCAGGGCGGGTGCGGGTGGCTCGCGGTCAAGCTTGATCGCCGGGTTTTTCCGAGACGTCTGTGAGCAGGACCCAGTCGTCGGGAGCCTCGTCGGGCGGACGGGTGCCTGGGGTCGATGTGACGGTGCGGCCGCGGCTCGGCGAGAACCACTCCCAGAGTCCGGACGGCGCCGCCGTCTCCGGCGCCTCGCCCATCTCGGGGCCGGTCACGCCTTCTTCCGCGCGCCCGGTCTTCCGCGCGCGCTTGGCCTCTTGCTTCGCCCGCCGGGCGCCTTCCTTTCGCCGCCGCTCGAAGCCGTACTGGCGGCGCTGGCTCATCGGATGGGCGCGACCCGCGTTGTTGCGCGAACGGCCGGGACAGTCGCCTCGTGGATCATCGGCACCTCACTCGTGGCAGGGGGACGGGCCAGTGGACCGCCGCTCGAGATGAGCCGCGGGGCACGCCAGAGGACCACAGTCTACTATTTCGGGTCACCGAGCGCGAACCCTCCGGCGCGTCGGGTCAGGCGCGGGATGACCCGATCGGCGAACAGGCGCATCGACGTGAGCGCCTGCGCGTCCGGGATCTTGCCGCCCGGGCTCATCCAGGCCGAGAGGCTCGAGAAGGGAATCGCCTCGCGCAGCGCCGGCAGACGATGTAGCACGACGAGTGTCTCGAAGAACCGCTCCCGGCTCTCGCCGTAGGCGATGTTGAAGCCGCGGTAGTGCTCGGGCAGTCCGCTGCGCCCGACGCCGAGCCCGAACTCCACGCCACGGGTCAGGCCCCGCGCAGGCCGTAGAGCGCGGCCGGGTTGTCCCACAGCAGCTTCCGCTTGGCCGCGTCGGGAATCGGCAGCGCCCGCGCGGCCTCCACGGTGTCCGGCCACTTGTGGTCCGGGTGGGGGTAGTCGCTGGCGAAGAGCAGCCGGTCCTCTCCGATGAAGGCCAGGGCCTGCGGGAGGTAGGGTTCGTCGGGCTCGCAGGAGATCCAGCACTGGCGGTGGAAGTAGTCGCTCGGCTTGAGCGGCAGCTCGGGCTCTCCGGCGATTCCCCGCGTCTTCTCCCAGTGCTCGTCGAGCCGCCACAGCCAGTACGGGAGCCACCCGCACCCGGCCTCGAGAAACGCCACGCGCAGCCCCGGGTGCCGCTCGAGGACGCCGCCGCCGACGAGCGCGGCCATCGCCAGCATCTGCTCGATCGGGTGCGAGGCGGCGTGGCAGGCGAAGAAGGTCCGGAAGCGATCGGCGCCCGCCGTCGGCAGGTGCGCGCCGACCCCTTCGTGGATGCCGACGGCGAGCCCGCGCCGCTCGCACGGACCAGCATCCCCACCGGCCGCAGGCGGTCCGGCGCGTGGCGGCAGAACTCCAGGATCCAGTCGTTGTACGCGCGGCAGATCGCGAGGCCGAGGTCGGCGGCGAGGTCGTCGACGGCGGCCATGTAGAGGCCCTGCGTCGGATAGAGGAAGGCGACCTCGATGCCGCCGTCGTCCATCGCGCGGATCTGGGACTCGGGGCCGAAGCCCGCCGCGATGTACGGCGCCAGGCGCTCGCCCATCCAGTCGCCGAACGCGGCCAGCATCGCCGGGCTGACGCACTCCGTCCGGGGCGAGAGCCGGCCGCCGCTCTGGAAGGCGATGTGCCCGGCGGGCGCCACCGTGACGCGCGGCGCCTGCTCCCGGTACGCGGGATCGATGTAGCGCTCCCACATGCCCATGGGCTCCATCACGTGCCCGTCGGCGTCGATGATCCGGAAGCGACGAGACGACATCGGCCCCTCCTCGCGCGGCTCTCGAGGCGGATTATGCACGACGCCGGAGGGATCGTGTACCGGGACGACGAAGCCCACGGAAATCCGGCCGGGCGCCGTGCTGATCCGGAGTGCCGGAGCCCGCCGGTCCCGGCTATTGGGGGAGGAGCTCGAAGACCTCGAGCGGGATCAGTCGCGCCGGCGCTCCGCGTCCCACATCGTGAGACAGCGGGGGTGGAGGGGGACGTCGGAACCGGCCGAGTCGCCGACCGCGCAGTGTATCGACTCGATCACCTGATCGCACGCCCCGCAGCGGGCGCCCGAGCCGGCGCTGAACCACGTCCGCATCCCGTGCCCGCTCGGCAGATCCCCGGTCGCGAGCTTGTGCCGGATCTTCGCGCGGACGATGCTCGGAGCCAGCCGGCGATCGCGGTCAGGCCGGACGATGGCCCAACCGTTGACGGTTAGCTCGTGCTCGACGCTTCGCGGCGCGCGCCGCTCGGCCCGGCGGCGCTCGACCTCGCGCCCGCCCTGGAGCCGGCGCCGCTCCGCGAAGCGGCGGTCGACGACGATGCGCGCGCTGGTCTTCCCGAAGAGGTGCTGGGTGCGAGCATAGGCGGAGGGCTGGTCGCGGGCGACGATCACCAGGAGCCCCATCGCGGGTCTCGAACGCTGGCGCGCGGCGCCCCTCAGGGCGCCGGGGCGGTGCGGATCACCAGTACTCGCGCTGCTGCCAGGGGGCCGGCTTGGTCCGTGCCCACCGGCCGCCCATCACCCGTCTCCAGCGCCACAGCGCCAGCTCCCGCCTGACGCCTTCGGGGAGCCGGATTCGACCCGGCGTGACGAGCGGCCTGAGCAACAGGATCATCTGCCTCACGGTAAGGCCAACCTACCGCCGCGGAGTGGAGGGCCGGAAAGAAAAAACGGCGGATCTGCGCCGGGCTCAACACCTGAACGGCACGGGCCGGCCTGACCAGCCTCCTGACGCCGCTCGCCAGAAACCCTCTCGCCAGGCCGGCCCTGCCTGGCAAGCCCCGCATCCAAAAGGCGTGCCGGCCCGAGCCCCGATGCTCCCGACCGCGAGGAGTTCGCGCTGATCGAGGAGGTCCGCCGGGCGAGGTGAAGATGCGCGGCGCCGGGTGAACCGGCCGGTTGACATATCAAGAATTCTTGATATCTTTGCGCCATGACCACGATGGCGGTGGGGAACATCGAGCGGATGGCGCGGGCCTTCCACGCTCTCGCCGACGAGACCCTTCCACCTCAAGACGCTGAAGGACGCCGGGCTGCTGCGCGACCGGCGCGAGGGCCGCTGGGTGTACTACTCGATCAGCCCGGACGCGGTGGAGGAGGTGCAGCGGTTCGTCGGGCGGCTCAAGCAGTCGGGTCGATCCAACGGCTCGCGCTGCTCCTGAACGCTCTTTTTTTGCCGTCACGCATCAAGGTTTCTTGATCCAGGGGAGGGGACGATGGCGGACGAGACGATCAAGGACATCGTGAAGGAGAAGTACGGCCGGGCCGCGCTCCGGGTGACGTCCGGGGGCGCGAGCGCCTGCTGCGGCGCCTCGCCGTCGCGCGGCGGGTGCGATCCCATCACGGGCAACCTGTACGACGAGGGCGAGACCGCGGCGCTGCCCGCCGAGGCCGTCGCCGCGTCCCTCGGCTGCGGCAACCCCACCGCGCTCGCGGAGCTCCGGCCGGGCGAGGTCGTGCTCGACCTGGGCTCGGGCGGCGGCATCGACGTGCTGCTCTCCGCGCGCCGCGTGGGACCGACGGGCAAGGCCTACGGCCTGGACATGACGGACGAGATGCTCGCGCTGGCGCGGGAGAACACGCGGAAGGCCGGCATGGACAACGTCGAGTTCCTCAAGGGAGAGATCGAGCGGATCCCGCTGCCGGACGCGTCGGTCGACGTGATCATCTCCAACTGCGTGATCAATCTCTCGGCCGACAAGGACCGGGTGCTCGCCGAGGCCTTCCGCGTGCTCAAGCCGCGCGGGCGCCTGGCCGTCTCGGACGTGGTCGTGCGCGGCGAGGTGCCGCCGGCCATCCGGCGGAGCGTGGAGCTCTGGATCGGCTGCGTGGCGGGCGCGCTCGAGGAGGACGAGTACCGCGCGAAGCTCGCCAGGGCGGGCTTCGAGGCGATCGACCTGGAGCCGACCCGGATCTACCGGGCCGAGGACGCCCGGGAGTTCCTGGCGGGTGCCGGGCTCGATGCCGACGCGATCGCCCCCGAGGTCGACGGGAAGTTCAGGAGCGCGTTCGTCCGGGCGCGGAAGCCGGCGGGCGGGTAGCGGCCGCGCGGGCGCACCGCCGATGGTCGGGCCGTTCCGCCGCGCGCTCGTCATCGCCAACCCCATCGCGGGCCGCGGCCGCGCGGAGGCGATCGGACGCCGGGTGGCCGAGGAGCTCGCGCGCCGCGGGGCGCCCGCGGACCTGCACCTGACTCGCGCTCGCGGCGACGCGCGGGCGCGAGTCGCCGCGCTCGGGCCCGACGTCGATCTGGTCGTCGCGGTCGGTGGGGACGGAACGCTGCGCGAGGTCCTGGA
>JACQCN010000380.1 GCA_016201575.1 Candidatus Rokuibacteriota bacterium
CGCGCGCAGTGGGCCCCCCTCGTCCCGTCCGCCGCGCGCAGCGCGGCGTTCGGGCGAGCGGGTGACGGAGCCGGCCCCGCGGGGACTGCACCCTGCGACAGGACCCGCCCGCCGCACGCGACTACCGTTCGCAGAGTGAATTATGCGGGCTAGGCCGGAGTGGAGACTACGGTTGGAGCTTCGCCTTCACGCACTCGCCGACAAGCAGCGCGGCCGGATAGAGGATTCCCTCCTCGGTCTGCGCGTGCAGCTTCCGCTTCTCGGCGAAGCGTACGACGGCGGGCTTCCGGTCTCGCCGCGCCGCCTGCGCGAGCACGTCGAGCGCGCCGGCCACGCACGCATGCCACCGGAGGGCGCGGCAGTAGGTCGAGCTGAGGCGAGGCGGTTGCGAGCCCGCGGCGAGGCGCGGCCCGAATCGATGCTAGTGTCCTGTCTCCAACGCTCCGTCACAATGCACCGCGTTGAGTTTGCGCCAGTTGCCGCGGAACACGTCGCCGATGTCATCGTTACCCACTGTCAAACAATCTCTGAGACGGGACACTAGGGGACGACGACGGTGCGGGCGACGCTCCCCCTTCCGGCCACCCACTCGGCCTGCTCGAACGCCTCGTTGATCTTCTCGAGCGGGAACCGCGCGCCCACCAGCTTGGGGAAGGGATACTTCGCGCGCGTGCGGTGCACCCAGTCGAGGGCGCGCGGGATGACCCACCGGTCGTAGGCCAGCACGCCGCGGATCGTCTTGGGCTGGCGGGTGGCGTCGTGCGGGATGATCTCGGCCTTGAGCCCCGGCACGATGTTGCCCATCCAGAGGTAGCGGCCGCCCACGCGCGTCATCTCGAGCCCTTCCTGGACGATGCCGGCCACCCCCGCCACCTCGACGACGACGTCGGCCCCGGCGCCGCCGGTCAGCTCCTTCACGCGCTGGACACGGACCTCCTTGGACGGCGTCTCCTTGAAGTCGATCACCTCGTCGGCGCCGAACTGCCGCGCCAGGTCGAGACGCTCGGGGATCGCGTCGATCACGACGACGCGGCCGGCCCCCATGTCCTTCGCCACGCCGCAGGCGTAGATGCCGAGCCCGCCCGCGCCCTGCACCACCACGGTGTCGCCGAGCCAGACGCCGATCTGATTCAGGCCGTAGACGACCTGCGAGAGGGCGCAGTTGACCGGGGCCACCAGCTCGTCGGGCAGCCCGTCGGGCACCTTGAAGATCCACTGGGCGGGCTTGAGCACGTAGTACTCGGCGAAGGCGCCGAGGAAGTGGGGCGGGTCGTCCGCGGTGATCGTGTTGCGCGTGCGGTAGCGGTTCGGGCAGCCGCTCGTCCCGCCGAGGCACGCCCAGCATTCGCCGCACGGGATGAAGTAGGCGTAGGCCACGCGATCGCCCTCGCGCAGCGGGCGCCCGAGGTTGTCCGTCTTCCGGCGCGCCCCGAGCTTCGCGACCTTGCCCGTCATCTCGTGCCCCTGGATGCCCGGCGCCCGCTGGAACCACGGCACCTCCCCGCGCCACATGTGCAGGTCGGAGCCGCAGAGGCTCGCCATGGTCACCCGGATCAGGACCTCGTCCGGCCCCGGGTCCGGCACCTCGTACTCGGTGATGGCCATGCCCCGGGCGTTCTCCCGCGTCACCGCCGCTTTCGCCTTCATCGCGTCTCAACCCCCACGCACAGGATCAGAGCGTGACGACACCGTAGCAACCGCGGAAGAGGCGCACAAGCGCAATCAGACGCCGCGGTCGGGCTCCGCTGGCGCCGGGTCCGCGGACCCGGCGCCAGCGGCACTTCCTCTTTGAGCGAACGCGGGAGGCGCCGCGGGGGCGACCACGGCCAGAGCAGCGGCGACGATGAACTGCAGACGCTTCGTGAGCATCGAACCTCCTCTGTTGTCGGTTCTGTGATTTGCCCGCACGAGACGGGTCGGACGACCAGGCGGCGGATCAGTGACCGGACGGGAGTGGTTGACCGAGTCCGAGGGGCTTGTGAAGGGCCGCCGATCTAGGATCGGGCCAGCGCCCGCGCGATCGCGCGCGGGAGGGGGCGCTGCTCCAGCTCCTCCAGCGGCATCGGCAGCGCGATGGACCAGTTCGGCCACTCCGTGGTGGTGCCGGGGAGGTTCGGGCGCTCCTCCACCGCCGCCGCGTCGTCGAGCGTGGCCGTCACCACCATCGACGGCGCCTCGCCGAGCAGGCGGTAGGTGCGCTCGATCACGTCGTCCACCGGGGCGGAGTCGGCGGCGCCCGTCATCCGCTGCAGCCGCTCGCGGATCTGCCGGAAGCCCTCTACGTTGGGCTGCCGCCCCAGCGCCTCCTGCATCTTCACGTCCTCCCAGCTCCAGAGCCCGGCCACCGTCGGCAGGTCGTGGGTGGTCACGGCGGCCAGCGCCAGCTCGGGGTAGCGCGCGGGCTCGGGATCGAACCAGTACAGGCGGTACGAGAGGATGCGGTGCCGGGCCAGGCGCTCCCGCACGCCGCCCTCCACCGTCCCCAGGTCCTCGCCGGCGACGAAGGCCTGCGCCCGGTGGCTCTCGAGCGCCACGATGGCCAGCAGGTCCTCCACCGGGTACCGGACGAAGGCGCCCTCCGCGGGCGAGAGCCCCTTGGGGATCCAGAACAGGCGGAAGAGCCCCATCACGTGGTCGATCCGGAGCGCGCCCGCGTGGCGGAGCGTCGCGCGGATGGTCTGGATGAACGGCTCGTAGCGCGCCGCGCGCAGCGCGTGCGGGACGAACGGGGGCAGGCCCCAGTCCTGGCCGAGCGCGGCGAAGCCGTCGGGCGGCGCGCCCACCGAGACGTCGGTCGCCAGCACGTCCTGCCACGACCAGGCATCGGCCCCGTCGGCGTCCACGCCGATCGGCAGGTCCTGCATCACCGGGACCTCGGCCGCCGCGGCGCGGAGCTGCTCGTCGAGCAGCCACTGCAGCCACTGCTGAAAGCGGACCCGGCCGCGCCACGCTTCCCGGAACCGGGCGACGGCGGGCGAGCGCGGATGCCGGTGATCGGACGGCCAGCCCCGCCATCCGCCGCCGTGATGCTCGGCAAGAGCGCAGAACGTCGCGAACTCCTCGAGGGGCGCGCCCTGCTCGGCGCAGTAGCGGTCGAAGGCGGGGTCGCCGCCGAAGCGCGCCCAGAGCCGCGCCAGCGCCTCCAGCTTGAGCCGGAACACCGCGTCGCGATCGATGCGGCGCTCGCCGTCGAGCGCCCGGCCCGCGGCGGCGAGCGGCTCGATCTCGCGCGCGTGCTCCCGCGCGCCCGGCGCCTCCTCGACGCGCAGGTAGATCGGGTTCCGGTAGCGGCGGCTGCTCGGGAAGTACGGGCTCGGCTGGAGCGGCGGCACGGGCACCACGGCGTTGATCGGGTTGATCAGCACGATCCGCGCGCCCAGCTCGCGGCCCGACCACCGGCCGAGCCGCCGCAGGTCGGCGAGGTCGCCGATGCCCCAGCTCTCCCGGGAGCGCGCGGCGTAGAGCTGCACCGCCCAGCCCCAGACGCGAAGCGCCTCCGGCAGGTGGCAGGCGCCGGGGCTCGCGATCACCCGGATCGGCTGGCCGCCGCCGTGCGGATGCAGCTCGTGATAACCGAACGGAAGCTCCGGGCGGAAGGTCCCGTCCACGCGGAGGACGATGCCGTCCTCCAGGACCAGGTCGCCGGGCGGCAGCGCGGGAGACCCGTGCCCCGCCTCGATGACGATGACCGGCGCCTCGCCGGGCGGGCCGGGGGCGGCGGGTTCGGCGGCCATCGCGGCGAGGATCGCCTGCCGGGTCTCCGGCTGCGTCTCGTGCCGTTCGCCTCTCCAGTCGTCGTAGGCCTCGGTGATGCCCCAGTCGTCGGTCGCCATGTTTCTCAGTATGCCCTGTCGCGCCACGACGGACGCGACGCCTGGTTCGTCGGCTACTCGCCCGACCTCCTCGTGCTGGTCTGGGTCGGGTTCGACAGCGGCGAGCCGCACCGCCTCACCGGCGCCCGGGTCGCCCTCCCGATCTGGGCCGCCCGCGCTTTTCCCCGTTGCCATTCCCCGCCTGGAACGCTATAGGTTGGCCCCATCCTCCATCACCTCGCGAGGTGAGCCATGAAGCGTCTCGTGGAGACGGCCGTGGCGTTGCTGGCGATGACCGGCGTGGCCCGGGGATTCGGGTACGAGGGGCACCAGGCGATCGGCCAGCTGGCGCGGGGACTCCTGAGCAGCCCCGCGCGCGCGGCCGTGCAGGC
>JACQCN010000381.1 GCA_016201575.1 Candidatus Rokuibacteriota bacterium
GGCGCGGGAACGGCCGCGGGCGCGGGAGACGCCGGCGAGGCCGGGAGCGCGGCGGTCAGGGCCGGCGGCGGCGATGCCGGGCGCGCCACCGGCGGCCGCGCGGGCACCAGCAGCTCCGCCGGCGCCTCGCCGCCGGGGAGGCGCAGCCGGAGAATGTCGCGCAGCGAGGCCTTCGGGAGGTGCCACCCCGTCCACCACATCAGCGCGGCGGCGGCGAGCGTGGCGACCGCCAGCAGCGCGAGGGCGCCGGCCCAGGCCGACCAGCGCGACTTGCGGGACGGCGCCTTGGCCTTGCGGACGGTGGGCGCAGGCGCGGTCTCCGACACGGTCGGTGTCGGCTTCCGCGTCGGCGCCGAGTCCTTCGGCGAACGGCGGCCAGGCGGGCGGACCAGCGAGAGGAGGCGCTGCACCATGGGCATCGGCTCGGACGGCGCGCCCGGCGTCCCCTCCTCGCCGTAATAGTGGGTGTAGTAGTGCGTGTAGGTCGCGTAGCCGGAGATCTCGGCCTGCACATCGTTCAGCACTACGCCCCACACCTGCGCCCGCGCGCTCTCGAGGTGCACCTTGGCGCGCTTGAGCACGAGGCGGCCGACCTTGCCCGCCTGGTAGACGAGGATCACGCCGTCGGCCTGCCCGGCCACGATCGCCGAGTCCGTGACGGGCAGGACCGGCGGCGTGTCGATCAGGACGATGTCGTAGTGCTCGCGGACGTCACGCAGAAAGGCGGCCAGCGCCGGCGAGGAGAGCAGCTCCGACGGGTTGGGCGGAATCGGGCCGGACTCGATGATGTTGAGGTTGTCGAGGCCGGGGGCGGCCATGAGGTCTTCCATCTCGAAGCGGCCCATCAGGAGGTCGGCGATGTTGCGGATGCAGTCCTGCCAGCGGGCGTTGCCCACGAGGATGTCCGACAGGCCGGGCTCGCGCTGGATGCCGAAGAAGCGGTAGATGCTCGGCCGGCGCAGGTTCGAGCCGACGAGGAGCGTCTTCTGGCCGTTCTGGGCCATCGTGAGCGCGAGGTTCACGATGGTCGTGGTCTTCCCCTCTTGGAGGGTGGGACTCGTGACCACGAACACCTTGCCCGGACGGTCCATCCGCGCGAACTGGATGTTGGTGCGGAGCGTGCGGTAGGCTTCGGCCACCGGCGACTTCGGGTCGAAGTGCGTGATGAGCAGCGCGTGGCGCTGGAGCGACTCCTGGTCCATCTGGGCCAGGTCGGGCCGGCGCTCCAGGAGCCGGTCGATGGTCTCGCGCGCGTCGATGTGCGGGATGATGCCGAGCACGGGGACGTCGAGGTAGGTCTCGACGTCCTCGATCGTCCCGATCGAGGTGTCGAGCGTCTCCTGCACGAAGGCCAGGATCAGGCCGAGGATCAGGCCGATGAGGGCGCCCGCGAACACTGTGTTCGTGGCCTCGCCGCCGGCGGCGGCGCCCGGCTCGGAGGCGAGCCGGACGATCGTCACCTCGTCGATCCGCTCCGCCTCCTTGATCAGCGCCTCCTGGTGCTTGGTCTTGAGCAGGGTCAGCAGGTCGTCGTTGACCTTCGCCTGGCGCTGCAGCCGCGCCAGGGTCAGCTCGACGGCCGGCAGCTCGCGGTTCTTCTGGAACAGCTCGCCCACCTGCCGGCTCAGGATCTCCTCGCGGGTGCGGAGCTGGGCGATCTGGGCGCCGATCTCGCGGCGCAGCCCGTCCTGGACCTCGCGGATCCGGTCGTCGAGCACCTGCAGGCGCGGGTGCTTCTCGGTCAGCTCGAGCGCGAGGTTGTTGCGCTCGAGCTTCAGCTCGACCAGGTTCGACTGCAGCCGGGTGACGGCGGGATTGGTGGCCTCCACGAACACCCGGTCGCCGTCGCGGCCCGGGGCGTCGGCGCGGGCCAGGCGGCCCTGGGCCAGCTCGAGCTCCGTCCTCTGCTGGCGCGTGCGCTCGATCTCGCCCCGGAGCTGCGTGAAGAGCGAGAGCAGCACGCTCGACTCCGCCCCCGGCGAGATCACGCGGTTGGCCTCGCGGAACGCCCACATCTCCTCGTCGGTCTGCTTGACGCGCGCCTCCACCTCGCGGAGCTGCTGCTCGATGAACCGCCGGGCCTCGGTGATGCGCGCGTTGCGCAGCGTCGACGTGTACTCCTTGTAGAGCTCGGCCACGGCGTTGGCGAGGTCGCGGGCCTCGCGGGGGTTGGTGGACATCGCGGTGATCTCGATGATGTTGGTGCCGCCCACGCGCGAGGTGCGGATGCGCGAGGAGAGCCCGTCGAGCACGGCCGTGTAGGCCCGCGACTCGCGAGCCGCCGGCGTCCCCGCCGGCGGGAGCTTGTCGAGGCGCCGGGCCACCTGCTCGAGGACGGGGAAGCTCCGGATGATCGTGGCCTGGGTCTCGATGGTGTCGCCGGTCGAGTAGGACAGCACCTCGACGAGGAGCCCGGCCAGCGAGGTGGACTGCTCGTAGCGCACCGAGGCGGTGGCCTGGTACTGGGGCACCTTCTGCTTGGCGAACCAGAAGCTGAAGAGGGCGACCAGGATGGTGGACGCGACGATGACCATGCGCCGCCGGCGCACGATGCGCCAGTAGTCGCGCAGGTTCATCTCGTACTGGGCCATCGCTCAGTCGGAGGGGGCCTCGGCGGCCCCCTCCGATGCCTCCCCCAGGAGAAAGTTGCGCCGGCGGAGCCGGCGCTCGAACACGTCAACTCTAATCCGGAAATCTTCGCGAGTGCCGCTGGCTCGCCAGCGGGTGGCGTGGCAAGCGGGGCGGATCAACTCGGGCCTCGCCTCGCGGCCGGCTCGCGACAGCCTCGCCGGCGCCGCTCGGCTCGAACTGCCATCGGGCCTCGCCTCGCGGCCGGCTCGCGACAGCC
>JACQCN010000336.1 GCA_016201575.1 Candidatus Rokuibacteriota bacterium
CGGCGCCCCGGGCACGACCTCGTCGATCCACTGCGCCTGCGTGACGAAGTACTCCTGGATCAGGAAGTTCGGGATGGAGGCGTCGAGCTGGATGGCGGCCGCGGTGCCGATGGGCCCGGAGGCGTTGTGGGGCGCGACCTGGACGTAGGAGGCCTCGGCCATCGCGGCGATCTTCTTGACCTCGGTCAGCCCGCCCGCGTGGCAGAGGTCGGGCTGGACGATGTCGACGGCGTCGAGCGCGAACAGCTCCTGGAAGGCGAACTTCGTGCAGAGCCGCTCGCCCGTGGCCACCGGGATCTTGATCGCCCGCGCGACCCTGGCGAGCGCGCGGGCGTTCTCCACGGGCACCGGCTCCTCGTAGAACAGTGGGGCGAAGCGCCGGAGACGCCGGGCCATCTCGATCGCCCAGGCGGGGCTCAGGCGGCCGTGGACCTCGATGCAGATGTCGACGTCGGGCCCGACGACGTCGCGCACGGCGGCGACGTTGTCGACGGCGGCGCGCATCGCCGCCGCGCTCATCGTCATGTCGGCGTCGCCGAACGGGTCCCACTTGAGCGCGGTGAAGCCCTCGGCCACGACCTTGCCGGCCGCGCGGGCGAACTCCTCGGCGGTGGCGCAGCCGAAGTACCAGGCGTTGGCGTAGGCGCGCAGCCGCGTGCGCCGGGGGCCCCCGAGCAGGGCGTGGACGGGCACGCCGAGCTTCTTGCCCTTCAGGTCCCAGCACGCCTGGTCGATGGCGCTGATCGCGCTGTTGATGACGAGGTCGTTGCGCCAGTAGCTGTCGCGGTAGAGCCGCTCCCAGATCGCCTCGGTCTGAAACGCGTCGGCGCCGACGATGCGCGCGCCCATCTGGCGCAGGGCCGCCTCCACCGCCAGCTCGCTCCACTCGGTGGAGCCCTCGCCCACCCCCGTCAGCCCGTCCTCGGTGTAGAGCTTGAGGAACACGAAGGTCCGGTAGCCGTCGTGCACGAGGAAGGTCTTGAAGTCCGCGATGCGCAGGCTAAACATAGCTCGGGCCCTCGATCACGGGGTGCCTGGCCAGGAACTCCTCGTCGACCTCGAGGCCGAGCCCCGGCTTCTCCAGGGGCCGCACGCAGCCGTCGGGCCCGACCTCGTAGGGCCGGCTCACCAGCTCGTCGCGGAACCGGTTGTTCTTCGACACGTCGCCCTCGAAGTAGCCGCCGTTGTCGATGGCGGCCAGGAAGTGGATCGTGGCCGCCACGTTGAGCCCGGTCATCGACGTGTGCGGGTTGATCGGGAGCTTCCAGGCCGAGGCCAGCGCGGCGACCCGCAGCGCCTCGGTGATCCCGCCGGTCTTCGAGAGATCGGGCTGCAGCACGGTGATCGACCCATCCTCGATCAGGCGGACGAACTCGAACCGCGTGTAGTGGTTCTCGCCGGCGGCCAGCGGCACCCGGCCGAAGGTCCGGGCGAGCGCGTAGCTCCGTGTGTCGTGGGCAGGGAACGGCTCTTCCAGCCAGCCGACGCCGTTGGCGTCGAGCCCCGGCATGGCCTTCCGCGCGTCCTCCACCGTGTAGCCCGTGTTGGCGTCCACCAGGATGACGAGGTCGGCGCCGAGAGCCTTGCGCACCGCGCTCACGCGGGCGAGGTCCCGGGCCGGCGCGTCGCCGATGCGCAGCTTCACGGCCTTGTAGCCCACGGCCACCAGCGCACGCGCCTCCTCCACCAGCGCCCCCGGCTCCTGCCAGCCCAGCGACACGCCGCCGGCGTAGGCGGGGATCGGGCGCGCGGCGCCCCCGAGGAGCCGGTAGAGCGGCCAGCCCGTCGCCTTGCCCCGGATGTCCCAGAGCGCCATGTCGATCCCGCTCATCGCCATCGCGGTGGCCGCGCCCATGCCGTGGCTGCCGAGCTGCATCTTGTAGACCCGCCCCCACACCCCGACCACGTCGGCGGCGTCCATGCCGAGCACGAGCTGGCGGAGCGTGGTGTTGGCGAGATGGGCGACGGCGCCGGGCGCCCGGCCGTGGTGCGACTCGCCCCAGCCCACCAGGCCGTCGTCGGTGGTCACCTTCACGACGACGGCGTCGCGCTTGACCGTGCGGCCGATCCCGAGCGTCACGCTCTCGCCCGGCGGCACGGGAAACGAGGTGGGAAACGCCTTGACGTCGGAAATTCGCATACGGCCCTCCATCTGCTATCCTGCTATGGCACCCTTTTGTTCCGCGCCCGCGGTCGCCGGCTCGACCTTGGCGAGGACACGCCACTGCAGGGTGTCGATGCTACTGCACGTCTGTGTTCGGGCACAACTTGCCCTCGGAGGGGGACTGCGCCCCCTTTCCGAACCTCCACGCGAAAGCTTGTGCCGGCGAAGCCGGCGCTCGAGTGCTCAGAGGGAGGCTGCGCCCCCCTTCCGAACCTCCCCCCCCGAGGATGGCGCCGGCAAAGCCGGCGCTCGAACAACGGTGGACAGCGCGAGAGGAGGGTAGCGTGGTGAGACTTGTCGCGGCCGCGTTGGCTGTCGTGGTCACATGGCTCGCGGCCGCCGCCGCGGCCGGCGAGCCCCAGGTCGTGCAGTTCACGCCGCTGGGGACGGTGAAGAAGGTCCGCCAGGTGACGGCGCGGTTCTCGGAGCCGATGGTGCCGCTCGGCGACCTGCGCGTGGCGGCGCCCTTCGAGGTGGAGTGCGCGGAGCGCGGGACGGCGCGCTGGGTCGACAGCCGCACGTGGGCCTACGACTTCGAGCGCGACCTCCCCGCCGGCATCCGCTGCGCGTTCCGCCTCCGGGCCGACGTGAAGAGTCTCGCCGGCCGCGCAGTAGTCGGGCCGCGCGAGCTCGCCTTCTCCACCGGCGGCCCCGCGGTCCTCCGCTCCTCGCCCTGGCAGGGCGCCACCTCGATCGACGAGGAGCAGGCCTTCCTCCTGCTGCTCGACGCCGAGCCCACCGAGGCCTCGGTGCTCGCGCACGCCTACTTCGCCGTCGAGGGCCTCGCCGAGCGCATCGGCGTGCGGCTCGTGACCGGGGCCGACCGGGAGCGCATCCTCAAGACCCGCTGGCACGAGGCCCCGCCCGGCCCCATCATCGTGCTCCAGGCCCGCCAGCGGTTCCCCGACAGCGCGAAGGTGCGCCTGATCTGGGGCGCGGGCGTCGCCGCCGCCACGGGCGTCGCGAACGATCAGGACCAGACGCTCATGTTCCAGGTCCGGGGCCCCTTCGTCGTGACGCTCCGGTGCGAGCGCGAGCACGCCCAGGCCCACTGCCTCCCCATCACGCCGATCCGGGCGGCGTTCTCGGGACCGGTGCCGTGGGAGCGGGCCCGCGGCGTGGAGCTGGCCGACGCGACCGGCCACCGCTTCGCGATGGCGCCCAACGAGCGCCGCGACCTTCTCGTCGACGAGGTCGTGTTCCCGGGCCCGTTCCCCGAGTCGTCGACGCTGACGCTCGCGATCCCCCGCGACCTCCGCGACGACGCCGGCCGCGCGCCCGTCAACGCCTCGCAGTTCCCGCTGGCGTTCAAGACGGAGTCCTACCCGCCGCTGGCGAAGTTCCCGGCGCGCTTCGGGATCGTGGAGGCGAAGGTCGAGCCCGTGCTGCTGCCCGTCACCCTCCGCAACCTGGAGCCCGCGGTGGCGAGCCGGCTCCTGCCGGTGGAGCGGCCGCCGGTGTCGGGCACCGTCTCGCGGATCCCGGCCGAGCGCGCGGAGGAGATCCTCCACTGGCTCCTGCGCGTGAACCGTGCCGAGCGCACCCAGTCGGTCTTCGCCGACCCGCGCGGCGCGCCGGCCGTGCAGAAGTTCGAGCTGCCGAAGCCGAACGGCGACAAGGCGTTCGAGGTCGTCGGCGTCCCGCTCCCCGGCCCCGGCCTCTACGTGGTCGAGCTCGAGAGCCTCCGCCTCGGCACGCGGCTGCTCGGCGCCGCCCGCCCGATGTACGTGCCCGCCGCCGCGCTCGTCACCAACCTCGCCGTCCACTTCAAGTGGGGCCCGGAGGCCTCGCTCGTGTGGGTGACCACGCTCGACGCCGCGCGGCCCGTGCCCCGCGCGCAGGTGAGCATCCACACCTGCCGCGGCGACGTCGCCTGGACGGGCGAGACCGACGCGAGCGGCGTCGCGTGGGCGCGCGGGCTCCCCGAGCGGACCATGCTCCGGTGCCCACCGGACGAGCCCCAGAAGCTCGGGCTCGGGCCGAACCTGCTCGTCGTCGCGCGGACCGCCGGGGACATGAGCTTCACGCGCTCGGACTGGACGCAGGGCATCGAGCCCTGGCGCTTCCGGCTCCCGTACTACTGGGCCTCGCCGGAGCTGGCGGCTCACACGATCCTCGACCGGGCGCTCTTCCGCGCCGGCGAGACGGTGCACATGAAGCACGTGCTCCGCCAGCGCACGCTCACCGGCTTCGCCGCCGTGCCGGCCGACAAGCGGCCCGGCACGCTCGTGATCCGCCACGCCGGGAGCGAGGAGGTGCACAAGCTCCCGCTCGAGTGGGACACGGCGGGCATCGCCGAGACCACGTGGCCGATCCCGCGGAGCGCGCGGCTCGGTCGCTACGAGATCGCGCTGTTCGCCAGGGGGGCGGCTCAGTCCGATGAAGCCTACGCGCACGGCGGCCTCGTCGCCGGCGACTTCCGGGTGGAGGAGTTCCGCGTCCCTCTGATGTCCGCGGCCCTGCGGCCGCCCACCGACCCGCTCGTGGGCGCCTCCGGGTTCCCCGTCGACATCGCGGTGCGCTTCCTCGCCGGGGGCGGCGCCGCGAAGCTTCCCGTCACCCTGCGCACGCAGCTCCGGCCCCGCTTCGTGCCGGCCCCCGACCGCTTCGAGGAGTTCGTCTTCGCCAACGGCGTGCTCAGGCCCGGCGTCGAGCGGGGCGGCGTGGTGGAGGAGCTCGAGGCCCCGGAGGAGGAAGGCGAGGAGGGCCAGGCGCCGGCGCCCGCCAAGACCGCCGCCCCGACGATCCACCAGCGCCAGAGCCTCGTCCTCGACGCCGCCGGCACCGGGCGCGCGACCGTCACCGACCTGCCGCGGGTCACCTCGCCCATGGAGGTCCTGACGGAGCTGGAGTTCCGCGACCCCAACGGCCAGGTCCAGACGGCGGCCACGCGCGTTCCGCTCTGGCCGTCGTCCGTCCTGGTCGGCCTCCAGGCCGACCACTGGAGGGAGTCCGGCAAGACGCTGAAGGGGCGCGTGGCGGTCGTCGACGTCCAGGGCAAGCCGGTGGCGGGCGCGCCCGTCCGCGTCACCGTCCTCCGGCGCCAGCTCTACTCGCACCGCACGCGGCTCGTCGGCGGCTTCTACGCCTACGAGCACGTCGCCGAGGTCACGGAGGCGGGCGAGCTGTGCCGCGGCGCGACCGAAGCGTCGGGCGCGTACTGGTGCTCGGGGCAGGCGCCCGCCGACGGCGAGCTGATCATCCAGGCGACCGCCACGGACCCGGCGGGGCGGGCGAGCGGCGCCTTCGCGGAAGTCTGGATCCCCGGGAGCGAGGCGTGGTTCCGGGTGACGGACAGCGACCGGATGGACCTCCTCCCCGACAAGCGCCGCTACGAGCCCGGAGAGACCGCGCGGTTCCAGGTGCGCATGCCGTTCCGCCAGGCCACGGCGCTGGTGACGCTCGAGCGCGAGGGCGTGCTGGAGGCGCGCGTGGTGCCGCTCTCCGGCACGAACCCGGTGATCGAGGTGCCGATCAAGGCGGGCTACGCGCCGAACATGTACGTCTC
>JACQCN010000291.1 GCA_016201575.1 Candidatus Rokuibacteriota bacterium
ACCATGGTCCAACCCGAGCGCCAGCTCGTCGAGCTACGGGGGCAACCCGCTCGCCGCCGCCGCCTCCCTGGCCGCGCTCGAGATCATCCTCGAGGAGGGCCTGGTCAAGAATGCCGAGCGCGTGGGCAAGGTCATGCTCGCGGGGCTCCACGCGCTGAAGGAAAAGTATCGCTGCGTGGGGGAAGTGAGGGGGAAGGGCCTGATGCTCGGGATCGAGCTCGTGCGGGACCGAGGGACGAAGGAGCCTCTGGGGAAGACCGTGACCCAGGCGCTCTATCAGGAGTGCCTCGGGCGGGGCCTGGTCGCGATGGCGTATTCGAATGTCATCCGGATCAATCCCCCGCTGGTCATCACCGAAGACGCCGCGCTCGCGGGGCTCGCCATCCTCGACGAGGCCCTGGGGACCGTCGTTCGGGAGCACGGGCTTCGGTAGGAATGCTTCGAGGAGCGATCATCGGTCTCGGCAATGTCGCTTTGCACGGACATGTGCCCGGCTGGTTGCGCCGCCGCGACGTAGAGATCATCGCGGTGACCGACGCCCTGCCGGCGCGGCGCGCCGAGTGCGAGGCGAGGCTGCCGGGGGCCCGCTGGTACGATTCCGTCGAGGAGCTGCTGGCCGACGCGCCGGTGGACTTCGCCGACATTTGCACGCCGCCCTCGAGCCATGCCCCGTTGATCCGGCGGGCTCTGGGGCGGGGCGTGCACGTTCTGTGCGAGAAACCGCTGGTCTGCTCCCTCGACGAGTTCCGCTCGGTGGCCCGGCTCGCCGCCGCGACCCACCGCGTGCTCCATACGGTTCACAACTGGCACCATGCGCCGATGGTCCGACAGATCTGGGAGGTGCTTCGGCGCGGCGAGATCGGCGAGGTGACAAAGGTCGTCTGGCATACTTTCCGAACCGGCCCGGCGGCCGCCCGCGATGGACACTCCAGCAACTGGCGTGTCGATCCGGCCGTCGCCGGCGGCGGAGTCCTCACCGATCACGGCTGGCACGTCTTCTACATTCTCCAGCGCTGGCTCGGGGCGCGGCCGACGTCGGTGAGCGCGAGGCTCGAGACGCGCCGGCACGCCGGTTGGCCGGTCGAGGATACCGCGACCGTCAAGCTGACATTCCCCCGGGCCACGGCCGACGTCCTGCTCACCTGGGCCTCCGACGTGAGACGGAACTGGGCAGAGCTCGCCGGGACGAAGGGCAGGGTGGAACTTCGCGATGATACGTTGATCGTGAAGCGGGCCGGGCGGGGGCGCGATCGGCACTGGTCGTTCTCTTCCCCCCTCTCCGATGGCTCCCATCACGCGGACTGGTTTGAACCCGTGGCGAACCATTTTCTCGCCGAGATGACGGATTCACGGCAAGGCGGGGCGAATCTCGCGGAGGCGTCGCTCTGCGTCGCGCTGGAGGCCTTGGCGCGTGAGTCGAGTCGGCGAGGAGGCCAGACGCTTCCGCTCCCGATGACGTCGTTCCCGGCGCCAACGCCCTCGGCGTGGCCTTCGCTCTCAAGATGACAGCGGCCGTCGCCAAGCCGTCTGCGGGAAGCCTCCTGGTGGTCGTCCCAACCGAGAGCGACGGGACCGATCGAGTTTGTCCCAGTACGGTGGTCGCCGGCCTCCAGTTGGTGCGCCGGATCGTACTGGCGGCCGCGAAGGCGGGCTTCGGGCGGATTTCAGTGCAGGGCCTCTCGGTGAAAGACAACGCGCTTGCCGGAACCGCGGCGGACCCACTGATCCTGGGCGAATTCCTTCCGCCGGTTTCACGGCGACGGATCGTGTTGATCCCAGTCAATGTCATCCCGAAGCCGGACTGGTTGCGTTCGCTCTTGGAGACGCCCCTCGACGACGAAACGCTCTACGTCGATAGCTCCATGGTGGCGGTGATCGAGAGCCAGGATCCGCGCCGGATCCTGTCGGCGGCGGCGCGGTACACGAGCGCGGCGGAGCTGGTGGCGGCGTTACGGGGAATGTTCGACGCGAGGGATCGATCCTTCGACCCGGCGGGAAGATTCCCGCTCCGCTCGTCCGGCGACCTCCCCCACGCGGAACGGTGGCTGCTGCGGAGTCTCGTCAAACGCGGCGAAGGGGTGATGTCGCGCCTCGTAGAGCGGCGAATTTCGCTGGCGCTCACGCGCCGGCTGGTCACCACGCGATCTCGCTGGCGCTGACGCGCCGGCTGGTCACCACGCGGATCACCCCCAACGCCATGACCCTGCTGAGCGTGGCGATCGGGCTCGCCGGGGCGCCGTTCTTCCTGTCACCCTCGCCCGCCTACCAGCTCACCGGTGCCCTCCTCTTCCTCGCGCACTCGATCCTGGACGGGTGTGACGGCGAGCTCGCGCGGCTCAAGTTTCTGGAGTCGCGCGGCGGCGCCATCCTGGACTACTGGGGCGACAACCTGGTGCAAGTCGCGGTGTTCGCGTCCATCGCGATCGGCTGGAGCCGCGCCATCCACTCCGGGTGGCCGCTCGTCCTCGGCGGGCTCCTGATCGCGAGCTCGTTGGTGGGCGCGGTCGCGCTCTTCCGGCAGACCCTCGCGGACGAGCCGCCCGCTGCCGACGCATCGGCGGCCGGTCGCGTGGCCGAACGGCTGTCCCATCGTGACTTCATCTATCTGATCGTGCTGCTGGCGGCGGCGGGCCGGGCCGCGTGGTTCGTGGCCCTGGCGTCCGTGGGGACGCCGATCTTCTTGCTCCTGCTCTGGATCGGTCGGACACGCCGGACGTCCGGCTTCGACCGAGAACCCTGAGGGATCGGAGGATCGACGCGTGCGCTATCTTCGCGTGGCGCTGTTCGTGCTCGGCGGGGCGCTGCTCGGCGTTCTGATCGCCCGCAACGACCCCCTGGCAATCCTCTCGTCGATCACCCGGCTCTCCTGGCGACTGGTCGTCGTCCTGTGTTTTCCGATCTCGGTCGTCACGCTCTTCGACACGCTCGGGTGGCGGTTCGCCTTTCTCCACGATCGCGTCGCCTTCCGCACGTTGCTGTCGGCCCGCCTCGCCGGCGAAGCCTTCAACGTGACCACGGCGGCCGTCGGCGGCGAGCCCGTGAAGGTCTGGCTGCTCCGCCGTCAGGTGCCGCTCGACGAGAGCGTGCCGGCCGTCGTCGTCGCGAAGACCACGATCACGATCGCTCAGGGACTCTTCCTCCTCCTCGGGGTCGCCCTCGCGGGGCAGACCATGCTGTCGGGCTCGCCTCTTCTCCGCGGGATGCTGTGGCTCGTCGCCGTCGAAGTCGTCGCGGTGGCGGGATTCGTGCTCTCGCAGACATCCGGCGTTCTCGGGCGCGGCGAACGCCTGCTCGGTCGGTTCGGCGTGGGCGGCGTCGGGCGGACGGGCATCCTCGGGCGCGTGGACGAGGGGCTGGTGCGGTTCTACCGTGAAGAACCGCGCCGTCTGGCGCTGTCGATCGCCTTTCACTTCGTCGGCTGGCTGCTGGGGTCCGTCGAGGCCTACCTGATCCTGCGCTTCCTCGGCGTGGCCGTGGAGCCGACCACCGCGACGGTCATCGAGGCGTTCGGGACGGCCGTCCGCTTCGCGACCTTCGTGATCCCGGCCAGCCTCGGCGCCGCCGAGGGCGGCTATGTGGTCACGTTCGCCGCCCTCGGGCTGGGCCCGGCCGCGGGGATGTCCTTCGGCCTCGTCCGGCGATTGCGCGAGGCGACGTGGGCCGGAATCGGACTCGTCGTCTTCGCCCTGATGCGTCAGCGCAACGAGGGGCCGGCCTCCGTTGCCTCGAGCGTGAACGCCGCTGGGGTCGAGTCCCGAACGGCGCGGCAACGCCATGAATGACATCGCGTCGGCCGAGCCTGCGCACCGGTCGACGCGTCGACAGAAGACGTCGCCGGGCGCGGGCGGTCGGCCGGCGGCCGGACGTGAATCTGTCCATTTCGCACGTCCTCGGCCTCGTCGCCCTGATCGGACGCGCGTCGCGTTCTACGTCGTGAGCTCGCCGGGACGACGATGAGTGTCGCGCGGGAAACCGGCCGGGCCCTTCGCTGGCTGGTGCGCATCGCCTGCGCACACCCCGTCCTCACCCTCGTCTTGAGCGTGCTGGGGGCGGGCGCGGGCGTCTCGTACGCCTTCCGAGAGCTGGCGTTCATCACCTCGGGGAAGGATCTGCTGCCGCCCGGTCGAGCTGACGTGCAGCGCTACAACGAGTACTCGAGGGACTTCGTCGATCCCGACGAGATTGCCGTCGTCGTCGAGGCCAAGAACCTCGCCGAGGCGAAGGCGTACGCGAGCCGCTTCGTGCACGAGCTCAGGAACTACGCGGGCACATTCGAGCGCGTGGCCTACCGCACCGACCCCAAACGTTTCGAGGGCCGAGCGCTTCTCTACCTGTCCATGGCGAAGCTCCGGGAGATCGGCGACAAGATCTTCGACTACCAGGAGTTCCTGGAGTCGTTTGCCGCGCGCCCGACCCTCGATCAGCTCGTCGAGAACATCGACACGCAGGTGGCGCATGCGTTCGTCTCGAACTTCTTCGACGTCGGCCTGAGTGATGAGGGTACGAACGTCGATCTCCGGTTCGTGACGAACCTGGCCGGCCAGATGTCGAGCCGTCTCGATCGTCGGGAGCCCTACCGATCGCCGTGGGGCTCGCTGTTCTCCGTGGACACTCAGGCCGAGGACGGCGGCTACTTCCTGTCCGATGATGAGCGCTTGTTGTTCATCCTCGCCGAGGGGACCGGCAAGAAGGACAGCTTCACCGGGGCGCGGGCCGCCATCGAGGCGCTCAGGACGACGGCCGCTCGCCTGCGAGACGAGTTTCCGGACGTGAGCGTCGGGGTCACCGGCGGGCCGGCGCTCTCGAACGACGAAATGGTGGCCGCCTTCCGGGACAGCAAGCGGGCGACGATCCTGGCCTTCGCCCTCACCCTTGGCCTGCTCGTCCTGGCATTCCTCCGGGTCGGCACGCCGATCCTGATGCTCGTCACGCTGGCGCTGAGCCTCTGCTGGTCGATGGGCGTGATCACGCTCGTGGTCGGGCACCTGTCGATCTTCTCGGTGATGTTCATCTCGATCGT
>JACQCN010000292.1 GCA_016201575.1 Candidatus Rokuibacteriota bacterium
CGATCGAGACCCCCAGCACCTCCGCGTTCAGCGCCTCGAACTTCTTGCTGTCATCCCGGTACCGGGTGAACTCCTGTGTTCACCCCGGGCTGTCGGCCTGGATGTAGAACGCGACGACCACGGCGTCCCGGCGGGCGAGCACGGCCGAGAGCGTCACGGGCTTGCCGGCCTGGTCCCGGAGCGTGAACTCGGGCGCGCGGTCACCCACCGCGAGCGGCGTGTCGCGCCCGACGGCCGGCGCGCTCAGCGTCACCACCACCGCGAGGACCGCGAGGAGCAGGAGGAGCCGGCTCACGCCGGCGCCTGCCCGTCCGACTCCACCGCCTCCAGCACCTTGCGCAGGAACTCGCGCTCGGGCAGCGCGCCCTCGAACTGCACCCGGTCGTTGATCACGACCTTGGGCACGGCCATCACGCGGTACTTGCGCGCGAGGTCGGGGAACTCGCCCGCCTCGACGCAGTCCGCCCGGACGTGCGGCGAGGCGACCGCCATGTGCTGCGCCAGGCGCACGGCCCGGGGGCAGTACGGTCAGGTCGGCGTCGAGAAGACCTGGATGTGGACCGGCTCCGGCAGCTCCTCGAGCGCGGTCCGCGTCTCGGCCGTGAGCGCCGGCTCGCCCGTCGACGCCACGATGATCGCGTCGATCAGGTTCGTGAACTCGTAGCCCGCCGGGATCCCGAAGAAGCGGATGCCGTAGTCGCGGGCGCCCTCGACCGCGATCGCGGGCACCTCCTCGACCCCGTAGGCCTCGGCGCGCTCGCGATCGATGACGGGATTGAGCACCTCGACCGAGATCTTGTCGGAGAGCTCCGAGACCTCGCGCACGAGCTGCTCGTTCTGGCGGCACAGGTCTCCGGCCACCAGCTCCTGCGAGAAGACGACGAGCTTCACGGGACCGCCGATCTTCTCGAACTCCTTGCGGACCGCGGCTTGATCGCTGGCTGTCAGGATGGGCATGACACTCATTGTAGCGCGGCCGGCAACGCCGGGACAGCCTCTGGCCGCGCGGCGACGCGGGCGTGGACCAGCGCGGGGCCGCGGCCGCCGAGCGCGGCCAGCAGGGCCCGCCGCGCGCCCGCCTCGTCCGCGGCCGGGAGGGCCGGCACGCCGAAGCCGCGGGCCAGGGCCACCAGATCCAGGGAGGCCGGCTCGTCGTCGAGCGCCACGATCACGATGGGCAGCGCCAGGCTCACCGCCGTCTCGAGCTCGGCGACCGCCCGGAGCAGGCCCGCCGGGCGCGCGACGCAGAGCACGCGGCGTCCCGGGCGCGCGAGCGCGGCGGCGATCGCCGCGGGCAGCGCGAAGCCGGCCGTGGCGAGCGCGTTCGGCACGAGGCCCTCGCCGCGCGCGACCGCCGGCCAGGCGAGCGCGGCGCCGAGCATTCCCTCGCCGCCGTCGATCGCGGCGATCGTGCCTGCCTCCGTCAGCTCGCGCGCGATCCCGACGACCGCCGCGGCCGTGAAGCCGGGAGCCCGGAGGCGCGCGCTCCACTCGCGCTTGAGCCGATCCACCTCCGCCACGTCCCAGTCCGCGCGCGCCTTGCCCCGGAGCCGCGGCGCCAGCTCTTCCAGGATCAGCCCGGGCTCGCCCACGACCTCCGCGGTCGGGCGGAACGACTCGCCCGCGTGGGGCGCGCGGCCGATGTGCAGGACCGGCGCCGTCGCGGGCCAGGGCCGCCCGCCGAGCTCCGCGTCGTCGACGCCGACCGCGATGATCAGGTCCGCGCGCCCGAGGACCGACGGTGCGGGCTCGATCCCGACCACGCCGAGCGAGAGGGGATGGGGCTCCGGCATGGCCCCCTTCGCCTTCAGGGTGGACAGAACGGGGGCCGGCAGCGCCTCGGCGAACGCGCGGAGCCAGCCGGCGTCGTCCGGCCGGCATCCGAGCCCGGCGACGACGAGCGGGCGGCTGGCGGCCACGATCACGGCAGCCGCCGTGTCGAGCGCCGCGGGCTCGGGCGCCGGCAGCGGGGCGGGACGCGGGCTCGTCGCGAGGGGAACAGCCATCGCCTCGGCGGCGCGGGCGTCCAGCGCGAGGTGCACCGGACCTCGCGGCTCCTTCATCGCGAGCCGGGCGGCGTGGGCGATCCCGTGCGAGGCCGAGTCGGCGGTCACGACCTGGGTCTGCTTGACGACCGCGGGGAACGGCTCGGCGCCGTCGGGATCGGCGCCGGTGAGCACGATCATCGGGGCGCGATCGCGCCGGGCGTGGGCGACGCCCGGCAAGGCGTCGACCAGACGGCCGACGACGGCGGCCCCCGGGGCCTCGCTCAGCTCACCGGTGACCGCGGCCATGAGGCACGCGGCGGTCTCGGAGCGCGCGCGGATGACGGGGAGATTGTAGGCCTCCGCCGCGGCCAGGAGCGGCCGGGACGCGGCGCCGGGGACGGCGAAGACGCGGTCGGCGCCGGCCTGCCGCAGCCCCTGGATCAGGAGGTCTGCGACCGTCGGCACGCCGGAGCTTCCTCGGAGGGGGGCTCCGCCCCCCTTCCGAACCTCCCCCCGGGATGGCGCCGGCAAAGCCGGCACTCGACCAGGCTGATCACGTTCACGAGGGAAGGGAACAGAGGGAGAGGTCAGGAGGCGAGGCGCGCGAGGACGGGCGCCATGCGGTCGAGGGCCTTCCGCAGGTTCGCCTCGGAGTTCGCGTAGGAGAGCCGCAGGTAGCCCTCGCCGTGCTCGCCGAACGCGGTGCCGGGCAGCACCGCGACGCCGGCCTCCTGCATGAGCCGGTCGGCGATCTCCGACGACGGACGCCCGAGCTTCTTCACGTTGGGGAACACGTAGAAGGCGCCGCGCGGCGACCGGCAGCTCACGCCGGGCAGCCGGTCGAGCCCCTCCACGACGAGGTCGCGGCGCCGCTTGAACTCCGCCACCATCCGCGCCACCGGCGTCTGGTCGCCCTCGAGGGCGGCGATGCCGGCCAGCTGCGAGAACGAGGCGGTGCACGAGGCGGAGTTGACCATGAGCCGGGTCAGGTGCTCGGCGAGCGGGACCGGCATGACGCCGTAGCCCAGCCGCCAGCCGGTCATCGCGTACGACTTGGAGAAGCCATCGAGCAGGATCGCGTGCTCGCGCATCCCGGGCAGGCTCATGATCGACACGAACTCGCCGTCGTAAAGGAACTGGCGGTACACCTCGTCGGTCAGCACCGGGATGCGGAGCGTACGGGCGATGTCGGCGATCCGCTCGATCTGCGCCCGCTCCAGCACGCCGCCCGTGGGGTTCTGCGGCGAGTTGACGATGATGAGCTTCGTCTTCTTCGACACCCTCCGCTCGAAGACCTCGAGGTCGAAGCCGAAGCCGGTCTCCTCGAGGAGCGGGATCGGCACGGGAACGCCGCCGACGAAGTTGATCACGGACTCGTAGATGGGGAAGCCGGGGTTCGGATAGATCACCTCGTCGCCGCGGTTGGCGAGCGCGAGGATCACGAAGAACATGATCGGCTTCGCGCCCGGCGTCACCACGACCTCCTCGGGCGTGACGGGAGTCTCGCGCGTCTCCGTGATGTGCTTGGCGATCGCCGTCCGCAGCTCGGGCAGGCCCGCCGACGGCCCGTAGTGCGTGGCGCCCGCGTCGAGCGCGCGCTTGGCCGCGTCGCGGATGTGCGCGGGCGTGTCGAAGTCGGGCTCGCCGATCTCGAGGTGGACGATCTCCTGGCCCTGGCGCTCCAGCGCCTTCGCGCGCGCGAGCACCTCGAAGGCCGACTCGGTCCCCAGCCGTCCCATGCGGTCCGCGAAGTTCATGCGGGTGATTATACTGGACCGCGTGGAGTTCGTGGAGGTGGCCGCGGGCCCCTTCTGGATGGGCTGGGGCGAGGGGCTTCCCGGCGAAGGGCCGCGGCACCGGGTGGTCGTCGACGGCTTCGAGATCGCGCGCGCGCCGATCACGCGGGCCGAGTACGCCGAGTATCTCCGCGCCGCCGGCGCCGCCCCGCCGCCGTTCTGGGACGACCCGCGCTTCGCCGATCCCCGCCAGCCCGCCGTCGGCGTCTCCTGGCCCGACGCGGTCGCCTTCTGCCGCTGGCTCGGGCCCGGCTATCGCCTGCCCACCGAGGCCGAGTGGGAGAAGGCCGCGCGCGGCGGCCTCGACGGCGCGCGCTTCCCGTGGGGCGAGGACCGGCCCGACGGCCGGCTCGACCGCCCGCCGCTCGTCGGCTCCACGCCCGCCAACCCGTTCGGCCTCACCGACCTCTCCGGCGTCTGCCACGAGTGGTGCCTGGACTGGGACGCCGACGACTACTACCGGCGCTCGCCGCCCGCGAACCCCACGGGCCCCGAGTTCGGCACGCGTCGGGTCTCGCGCGGGGGCGCCTGGCGGCACGCGGACCCGTGGAGCCCCGTCGCCCATCGCTCGTCGCTGCCGCCGCAGCTCCGCTACTCCGACTACGGCTTCCGCGTCGCGCGGGGCGCGCCGCCCTTGCCGCGCCAGGTGGACGGACGCTAACCCGCATTATTCACGAACGGCGATGGCGCGACCGGGCGGGTGGCGCAGGGAGCGGTCCCCGCGGGGCCGCGCGCAGTGGGCCCCCCTCGTCCCGTCCGCCGCGCGCAGCGCGGCGTTCGGGCGAGTGGGTGACGGAGCCGGACCCGCGGGGGCGGCGCCCTGCGACAGGACCCGCCCGCCACCCGCAACTACCGTTTGTGAATGATGCGGGCTAAGATACGGGCTGCCATGAGCGAAGAGCGCCCGGTTCTCCGCGACGGCATCATCGCCGGCCTGATCGGCGCCGCCATCGTCGCGGTGTGGTTCCTGATCTTCGACGTCGCCCGCGGCCGCCCGCTCCTGACGCCGGCGCTGCTGGGCAGCGCCGTCTTCCAGGGCATCACCGACCCCGCCGCCGTCACCATCTCCCCGGGCCCCGTCTTCTTCTACACGATCCTGCACGGGCTGGCCTTCGTCGGCTTCGGCGTGGTGGCGGCGAGCCTCGTCATGGCCGCCGAGCGCGAGCCCGCCCTGCTCATCGCCTTCGTCATCCTCTTCGTCGGCTTCGAGGCCTTCTTCATCGGCGCGGTGGCGGCGCTCGGCAAGTCAATGCTGGGCGCGCTCGTGTGGTGGGCAATCCTGGCCGGCAACCTCCTCGCCTCCATCGGCATGATCTGGTACTTCTTCGCCACCCACCGGCGGCTCCCCGAGATGCTGGTCGGGAGCTGGGGCGGCGTGCTGAAGGAAGGGCTGAGCGCGGGCCTCCTGGGGGCGGCGGTCGTCGCCGTCTGGTTCCTCGTGATCGACCTCGCCGAGGGCGAGCCGTTCCGCACGCCCATCCTGCTCGGCAGCACGATCTTCGGCGCCAACCAGCCCGTGGCCGTCACCGTCACCCTCTACACGATCGCCCACGGGATCGCCTTCGTCGTCTTCGGTATCGTGGCCGCCTCGCTGATCTCAGGGGCGGAGCAGCAGCCGCTGCTCGTGCTCGGGTTGGCGATCCTCTTCACCGCCTTCGAGGTGTTCTTCTTCGGCGCCATCGTGATCGCGGCGAAGTGGGTGCTGGACGAGGTCTCGGGGTGGGCTCTCTTCCTCGGCAACGTCTTCGCGGCCACGGCGATGCTCTGGTACTTCTTCGCCCGGCATCGCGCGCTGGCGACCCGCCTCATCGGCACCTGGGAGGACGACTAGACACTCGGAAGGGGGGCTGCGCCCCCCTTCCGAACCTCCCACCGCAAAGCTTGCGCCGGCGAAGCCGGCGCTCGAACGAGGACCCCCGCGCAATTCCGTTCTGGGGGAGGCATCGGAGGGGGCCGTCGAGGCCCCCTCCGAGGTCTAAAGCGCGGCGATCGCCTGCTGGAGCTTCTCCGCCGAGAAGGGCTTGGCCAGGACGAAGTCCACGTGCTGCGATTCCGCGGGGCCCGCGTCCGGCATGTCGCCCCATCCCGTCACCATTCCGACCCGCAGGTGCGGCCAGCCCGTCTTCACCGCGCTCGCCACCTGCCAGCCGTTCATGTCCGGCATCCCGAGGTCCGTGAGGACCAGGTCCACCGCGGTCCCGCCGGCCAGCGCGGCCAGAGCTTCCGGTCCGCCCGCCGCCTGGGTCACCGCGTGGCCCTGCTCGGTCAGGAGCGCCGCCAGCATCTCGCGCACCTCGGCGCTGTCGTCGACGACGAGGATGCGGAGCCCCCCGCCGCCGGCGGGGAGGGCCGGCGCGGGCGCGGCCGCGGGCGGCGCGCTGTCGACCGGCAGCCGCAGGGTGACCGTCGTCCCGCGGCCCTCGGCGCTGTCGATGGCCAGCTCGCCACCGTGGCGCAGCAGCACCCCGTGGCTCACGCTCAGCCCGAGCCCGGTGCTCTTCACCCCCTTGGTAGTGAAGAAGGGCTCGCGGGCCCGCCGCAGCACCTCCGGCGACATCCCCACGCCGGTGTCCGTCACCGCGAGCGCGACTATCCCGTCCTCGACCCGCGAGGCGAGCGTGATGCGGCCGCCGCCGGGCAGCGCGTCGACGGCGTTGATCACGACGTTGACGATCACCTCGCGGAGGGCCACCGCGTCGCCGCACACGAGCGGGACCTCGCCCCGCTCGAACGCGACCTCGATCATGACTCCCCGGGCCAGCGCCAGGTCGTGCCAGCGCACGCGCGTCATCTCGAGGGCCTCGCCGGCCAGCGCGTCCAGGTTCACCCGCTCCACGCGGTCGGCCGGCTCCGTGTGCGCGAACTGCTGGAGCCGGCGCACGACGTCCGCGGCGTCCTTGGTGGCGCGCTCCACGATCTCGAGCGAGCGCCGGCGGGCGGCGTCCTCCTCGCGCCGCAGCAGGAGTTGCACCCGGCCCCAGACGACGGCGAGCAGGTTGTTGAGGTGGTGGGCGGCGCCGCCCGCGAGCTCGCCCAGCGCCCGGAGCGTCTCGCCGCGCACAAGGTGGTCCTGGGCGGCCTTGATCTCGACCAGCGCGCGCCCCGCCTGCTCGCGGAGCCGCGCGCCCTCCCGCGCGGCGCGCAGCGCGAGCGCGGCGTGATCGGCCAGCCGCGCGAGCGTGCGCTCGTCAGCGTCGGTAAAGGGGCGCGGCGCGCGGCTGGCTACGACGAGCGCGCCCTGCACGACCTCCCCGCTCCGGATCGGCACGGCGAGCAGCGCCACCACGCCCTCCGCCAGCGCGGCGAGGTCATCGGGCGTGAACCGTGGATCCCGGGGGCACTCTTCGGCGCGGAACACCTGGCCAGCCAGCAACGCCTCAACGAGGACGCCGAGTCCGGACTCGGTCGAGACCCCCCCCACCGAGCCCGTCCCCGCCCCGTAGCGGATCTCCAGCGCCTCGCGCCCGGCGTCGCGGATCGCGACGTCGGCCTGGTCGGCCCGGCAGAGCTCGCGCGCGGCCGCGGCGATGCGGGGCATCAGCGTGTCCAGGTCGGATGACTCGTTGAGGCCCCGCGCCAGCTCGGCGAGCAGGTCGGCCTCGCGGCGTCCGCGCACGGCCTCGCCCTGGAGCCGCGCGCCCGCGATCGCGGCCGCCGCCTGCAGCGCCAGCGACTCCAGAACGCTCACCTCGTCGCGGGCGAACTCCTGGCGCACGCGCGTGAACAGGTTCAGCGTCCCGTAGAGGCGCCCGCCGTGCAGGAGCGGCAGCAGGATCGCCGAGACGAGACCCTCGGCGATCAGCCACTCCTTGTGGCGCACGCGCGCGTCTTCTCCCAGATCCGCGATCGTGACGGGCCCGCGGGCCAGCGCCACCAGCCCGGCGAGGCCGTCGCCCGCGAGGGGCTGCTCCGCGCCCTCGCGCTCGTGGAACCCCCGCGCCTCGATGAGGCGGCGCCCGCCCGCGTCGGGCAACACCTCCCAGAGCTGACCGGCGCAGCCGGGGAAGAGGATCTCGGCCACGTCCAGGACGACTTTCCCGAGGTCCCGCCGGTCGACCGCGCCGGTGACCGCGCGGTTGATCTGGTCGAGCGCGGCCAGCGCGCCGGAGGCGGGCGAGATCGCGCGAGCGCCGACGATGCCCCGCCCGGCCTCGCGACGCTCGGCCGGCGCGCGGCGTGGGAAGCCATACGCGGCGCTGAACCGCTGGAACTCGTCGGGCGCCACGCGGAAGTGGCCGCCCGGAGTCCGCGTCGCGTCGAGCTTGCCCTTCCGGATCCACTTCTTCACCGCGCCCACCGAGACGTCGCACTGCGCAGCAATCTCGCCCGTGGTGAAGAACCGCTTCTCCTGAGTGCCTGTAGTGACAGAAGTCATGGTTGTGCTGTGAGCAGCAACGGTGGTGCCAGCTCGACAAGTAGCTGAAATGTCGGCGTTGGGCGCGCCGGCCGATACGGGTCCTGGGACTCACTGGCACGAAGTTACCGTGCCACTCCGTCGCGCGTACCCGTGGCGCCGCCAGCTCTGAACCGCTGTCCGGGCTCTGTTCGAGCGCCGGCTACGCCGGCGCAACTCCGTTCTGGGGGAGGAATCGGAGGGAGCCGTCGAGGCCCCCTCCGACGTTATCCCTTCGCGGCGATCTCCTTGAAGCGGCGGAGCACCTCGATGTGGTCGTCGGGGCGCTTGAGCCCGATCCCCACCGTGTGGACACAGAGGTGCGTGATCCCGCGCATCGCGCGCCACGCCGCCAGCTCGGTCGCCCACTGCGCCTCGGGCACCTGCGAGATCGTCAGGCGCCCCTCGATCCCGAAGGCCGCGGGATCGCGCCCGGCCTCGCGGACCATCGCGTGGAGGCGATCGACGATCACCTGCGATTGCGGGCCCGGGCGGAAGTGCGGGAGCCAGCCGTCGGCCAGGCGCGCGGCGCGGCGGAGCACGGGCTCGCTCTCCCCGCCCATCCACACGGGAATCGGACGCTGCACCGGGAGCGGATTGATGCCCGCGTCGGGAACGCGGTGCCACTTGCCCTCGTGGGTGACCAGCTCGCGCGTCCACAGCGCGCGCAGCACCTCGATCTGCTCCTCGATGCGCCGGCCGCGCGTGTGGAAGTCCTCGGCGAGGGCCTCGAACTCCACGGGGTTCCAGCCGACGGCCACGCCGAGGCGCAGCCGGCCGTTGGACAGCACGTCGACCGCGGCCGCCTGCTTCGCCACGAGCGCGGTCTGGCGCTGGGGGAGGATCAGGATGCCCGTGACCAGCTCCACGCGGCGGGTGACGGCGGCGAGGAAGCCGAAGAGCACGAACGGCTCGTGGAACGCGTGGCGGTACGTGTACGGCCCTTTCCAGCCGCCGGGGCGCTCGGGGTTCGCGCCGAGCACGTGATCGAAGGCGAGGATGTGCGTGTAGCCCATGGCCTCGACGGCCTGGGCGTAGTCGCGGATTCCGGCGGAGTTGGTCCCGATCTCGACCTGGGGGAAGACGGCTCCGATCTTCATCAGCGCCCCCTGAACGTGGGCGTCCGCTTGCTCGCGAACGCCGTCACGCCTTCACGGAAGTCCTCGGTGTGGCCGCTCGCCGCGATCGCCTGCGACTCCAGCTCCATCTGGGTCTCGAGGCTCTCGTGCGTCGACTGGTGGAAGAGCAGCTTGGCGCCGCCGAACGCGCGGGTGGGCCCCTGCGCCAGCTCCCGGGCCAGGGCCGCCGCCGCGCCGGCGAGCTCGCCGTCGGGCACGACGCGCGTCACCAGCCCCCACTCGAGCGCCTCCTTGGCGGTGAGCACGCGGTTGGTGAGGTACAGCTCCATCGCCCGCCGGAGGCCGATCAGCCGCGGCAGGAAGTAGGACGACGAGCCGTCGGGCGTGGCCGCGATCTTCGAGTACGCCATCGTGAGCTTCGCGGACTCCCCGGCGAGGACGAGATCGCCGGCGAGCGCGAGGGAGAGGCCGCCGCCGGCGGCCGTGCCGTTGACGGCGACGATGACGGGCTTGGGGCTCCGCACCAGGCGCGACACCGCGCCGTGCACGTACGTCGTCAGCTCCTTGACGAGCACGCCGATCCGGTCCAGGCTCCCGGCGAAGTCCTTCACGTCGCCGCCCCCGCAGAAGGCCCGGCCCGCGCCCGTGATCACCACGGCGCGGACGCCGGGGTCCTCGTCGACCTCGAGCACCGCGTGGAAGAGGTCCCGTCCGAGCGCGAGATTGAGGGCGTTGTAGGCGTCGGGGCGGTTCAGGGTGATGGTGGCGACGGCGTCGGCGCGCTGGAGCAGAATGGTGTCGTACGGCATGGCGTCCTCTCGTCTGGGCCCACGGGGCGGGCGGGGTCGTTACTCGCATCGATCCTATCTCAAAGCGCGGGAGACCGGTAGCGGCGTCTCGCCGGATCCTCGGTACGATGGCGTCCACCGTGGGAGGACACCCATGAATCGCCGCCACTTCCTCGGGCGCGAGGCGCCTTACCGGCGCTCGCCGATCCGGTGGAGCTTCAAGAGGTTGGTGCTGCCGGTCACCCACATGGGCGCGCCGGAGATGATCACGATCGTGTCTCCCGGCCGCACCGTGCCGTCGGCCAGGAGCGTCGCCTCCGCCTCCGCGAGCATCTCCTCGGTGGTCTCGACCTTCCGGCAGAGCCGGGAGCCCACGCCCCAGCTCAGCCCGAGGCGCCGCTGCACCTCGACGGACGGCGTGAGCGCGATGATCGGCACCGCGGGCCGCTGGTGGGACATGAGCCGCGCCGAGAAGCCGGACTGGGTGAAGGCCACGATGGCGCGGGCCTGCAGGTCCCGCGCGGCGTGACGGGCGGCATCGGCGATCGCCTCGGGGAACTCGACGATCTCCTGGCGCCGGCGCGCGTCCTCGGGGCGGCGGCCCCCGCGCTCCGCGCGCTCGGCGATGCGCGACATGATCTCCACCGCCTCCACCGGATACCGGCCCGTCGCGGACTCCGCCGAGAGCATGATCGCGTCGGCGCCGTCGAAGATCGCGGTGGCCACGTCCGAGACCTCGGCGCGCGTCGGGCGCACGTGGATGATCATCGACTCGAGCATCTGGGTGGCCACGATCACCGGCACCTTGGCCTGCCGCGCCTGCCGGATCACCTCCTTCTGGATGATCGGCACGTCCTCGAGCGGCACCTCGAGGCCGAGGTCGCCGCGGGCCACCATGACGGCGCCGACGCGGGCGAGGATGCCCGGGAGGTTGGCGAGCGCGTCGGCGCGCTCGAGCTTGGCCACGACGGGCACCGCGGCGTGGTGCTCGGCGAGGAAGGCCTGCACCTCCTCGATGTCGGCCGCCGAGCGCACGAAGGAGATCGCCACGAAGTCCACGCCGGCCTCGATGCCGAAACACAGGTCCTCGCGGTCCTTCTCCGTCAGGCACGACTCCGAGATGGGCACCCCGGGGATGAAGATGCCCTTGTGGTCGCTCACGATGCCGCCCGCGGTGACGCGGCAGCGCGCCTCGTCGGCGCCGACCGACTCGACCTTGAGCCGGATCATGCCGTCGTCCATCCAGATCTCGTCCCCGGCCCGGGCCGCCCGCAGGTACTCGGGATGGCTGATCGAGGCGTGGGTCGCGTCGCCGATCGTGGGCCGCGTCTGCAGCGTGAAGGGCGCGCCCGTGGGCAGGTCCACGCGCCCGTCCGTGAAGGTCCCGAGGCGCACCTTCGGGCCCTGGAGGTCTTGAAGGATCGTGACCGGGCGCCCCCAGCGCGCCTCGCCGGCGCGGAGCCGGCGGATCACGGCGGCGTGCTCCTCGTGCGTGCCGTGCGAGAAGTTGAGGCGCGCGACGTCCATACCCGCCGCCACGAGCCGGTCGAGGACCTCCGCGCTGGCGCTGGCGGGGCCGATGGTGCAGACGATCCGGGTACGGCGCACGGCGAGACTCAGGCGAGCGCCGCCCTCAGGAACTGCCCGGTGTAGGAGGCCTCCGCGCGAGCGACGTCCTCGGGGGTGCCGGTGGCGACCACGCGGCCGCCCTCGTCGCCGCCCTCGGGCCCGAGGTCGATGATCCAGTCCGCGGTCTTGATCACGTCGAGGTTGTGCTCGATGATCACGACGGTGTTGCCCTGCTCGACGAGCTGGGCCAGCACGTCGATGAGCCGCTGGATGTCGGCGAAGTGGAGGCCGGTGGTGGGCTCGTCCAGGATGTAGAGGGTCCGGCCCGTGGCCCGCCGCGACAGCTCGGTGGCGAGCTTGATGCGCTGGGCCTCGCCGCCCGACAGCGTCGTCGCCGCCTGGCCGAGGCGGATATAGTCGAGCCCGACGTCGTGCAGCGTCTGGAGCTTCTGCCGGATCATCGGCACCGCGTCGAAGAACCCGAGCGCCTCCCGCACCGTGAGGTCGAGCACGTCGGCGATGTTCCGGCCCTTGTAGTGGATGTCGAGGGTCTCGCGGTTGTAGCGGCGGCCCTTGCTCACCTCTCACGTCACGTAGACGTCGGGCAGGAAGTGCATCTCGATCTTCACGAGCCCGTCGCCCTGGCAGGCCTCGCAGCGACCGCCCTTG
>JACQCN010000288.1 GCA_016201575.1 Candidatus Rokuibacteriota bacterium
AGCCGCGATCGCTGCGTTTGGTCAGCCCCTGGAGCACCACGCTCCGGGCGGGCATGTGGATCCCGAGGCTCATCGTCTCCGTCGCGAACACCACCTTGCAGAGGCCGCGCTCGAAGAGCTGCTCGATCAGCCGCTTGACGCTCGGCAGAATGCCCGCGTGGTGCAGCCCGACGCCGAGGCGGAGCCCCGCGAAGATGCTCTGGTTGAGCGCCGACTCGGCGATCGTGGGGCTCTCGGCGACGGCGGCGTTGATGGCGTGGTCGACCTCGTACTGCTGCTCGGACTTGAGCAGGCTCCGGCCCTCGGCGAGGTAGGCGTCGAGCGCGCGCTCGCACCCGAGGCGGCTGAAGATGAAGTAGATCGCGGGCAGCCAGCCCCGCGCCTCCAGCGCCTCGATCATCACGCCGGGATCGGCCACCCGCCCGGTGTACCAGCGGCCGCGGTCGTCGAGGCGGTCGCCGCGGCCGGGCTCGGCGCCGATCACCCGCGCGCGCCCGTCCCGCACGGCCTCGATCGGCGATCGGCCGGTGGACGAGGCTGATCCAGTCGGCGATCTCCTTGACGTTGGCCACGGTGGCCGAGAGCGCGACCAGCGCCACGTCCGCGGGCGCGTTGACGATGATCTCTTCCCACACGGTGCCGCGGCCCTCGTCCCCCATGTAATGGCACTCGTCGAGGACGACCCACCCCAGCCCCGGGAGCCCGCCGCCGTAGAACATGTTGCGGAGGATCTCGGTCGTCATCACGAGAATCGACGCCCGGGGATGGACCTTGACGTCGCCGGTCAGGATGCCGACCTCGCCGGCGCCGAAGGCCCGGCAGAAGTCGCCGTATTTCTGGTTGGAGAGCGCCTTCAGCGGGGTCGTGTACGCGATCCGGCGGCCGGTCGTGCGGGCCAGGTGGATCGCGAACTCGGCGATCAGCGTCTTCCCCGCCCCTGTCGGCGCCGACACGATGACTGACTGCCCGGCTTCGATCGCGCGGATCGCTTGCTCCTGGAAGGGGTCGAGCGGGAAGGGGTAGCGGGCGGCAAAAGCGCTGTAGACATCCACGTTTTCATTGTATCCTCCGCGCCCGCCCGGCCGGGGCATTTCTGCGCCTTCGGCGACCGGGCGCGCCCTGGGCCCGCCTCACCTGCGGTGGCAGAGCGCCACGTAGGGTAGCCCGGCCTCGGGTATCCGAGCGTCCACCGCGTGTTGTATCCTTCGCAGGATGCGCCTCACGGGAAAGGTCGCGCTGATCACCAACGCGTCGCAGTACATGGGCCCCGCGCTCACCGAGGAGTTCGCCCGCGAGGGCGCGTCGCTCGCCGTCCACGACACCGGCGCGGGGGGCGCCGCCGCCGCGGTGCGGATCGCCGAGGCGCACGGGAGGATGGTCGCGCCGTTCGGCGGCGACCTCACCCTCCCGGAGGCCTGCGACGCGCTCGTGGAGGCCGTGGTGGCGCGCTTCGGCCGGCTCGACGTCCTCGTCAACAACAGCGTCCACCCCCCGACCGGGAGCCCGACGGAGGCCGTGACCGACGAGGCCTGGCGGGCAATGATGGCGCACCTGCTCGACGAGCCCTTCTTCATGCTGCGCGCCGCGCTGCGGGTGATGCGGCCGGCCAAGCAGGGGAAGATCATCAACATGACCTCGGCCACCGGGATCTCGGGGCGGCCGCGGTACGCCGCCTACGCCGCGGCGCGGGCGGCCGTCAACAACCTCACGCGCTCGGTGGGGCTCGAGGTCGCCCGCGACGGCGTCCAGGTCAACGCGATCGCCCAGAACTTCGTCGAGAACCCGACCTACTATCCCCCCGCCCTCGTCGGCGACGCCGAGAAGCTCGCCCGGATCCTGCGGAACGTGCCGGCCGGCCGGCTGGCGCGGAGCGAGGAGTCGGCCCGCCTCGCGGTCTACCTCGCCTCGGAGGACGCCGACTTCTTCGTCGGCCAGGTCATCCCGTTCGCGGGCGGGTCGGTCACGTGACCGTCTTCCACGTCCGGGTCACCGCGGCGGACGACTACCTGACGCGGCGCCAGCCGCACCGCACGGCCCACCTCGAGCGGCTTCAGGATCTGCGGGCTCGCGGGATCCTGATCGGCGGCGGGCCGGCCGCACAGCCGCTCCGGCCTTCGTGAAGCCCAGCGGGCTCAGCGCCGTGGAGGCGCGCTCGAGATCTCCCTGGCCGATCAGGATGTCGATGTCCTCAGTGGCCCGCGGCGACGTGTAGATCGAGACGGCGAGGCCGCCGGCCAAGCCGTAGCGGATGCCGCTGGCGTCGAGAGCCTCGCCCACGCGGCGAAGCTCCTCGTAGAGGTTCAGCATCGTTCCGGTGAGGACTCTACCATCGCAGCTCTCCTTCCCTGGTCGACAGTTCGCGCGCACCGTTCTCGAGCGGGCTCGCGTCTTCCCCCGCTGCCCGGGCAGGCCCCTCCCCCCGGCATTGACAGCGTTCTCCAAGTCCTTGTATCGTTGGGCGCGTTTCTCTCCGGCACGGAGACGTGCGGGGGCCGCGCAAGGAGGCCATATGGCTAGCAAAGACGACGAGAAGCACACGAAGTTCCTCCTGAAGGAGAAGGACATTCCCACCCGCTGGTACAACATTCAGGCGGACTTCAAGACCCCGGCCCCGCCGGTCATGCACCCGGGGACGGGGCAGCCCATCGGCCCCCAGGACCTCGCGCCGCTCTTCCCGATGGAGCTGATCAAGCAGGAGGTCAGCCAGGAGCGCTGGATCGAGATCCCCGAGGAGGTCCGGGACGTGCTGCGCCTGTGGCGCCCGAGCCCCCTCTACCGGGCCCGGCGCCTGGAGAAGGCGCTGGGCACGCCCGCGCGCATCTACTACAAGTACGAGGGCGTGAGCCCGGCCGGCAGTCACAAACCCAACACCGCCGTGGCGCAGGTCTACTTCAACAAGAAGCAAGGCGTCACGCGGATCGCCACCGAGACCGGCGCCGGCCAGTGGGGCTCGGCGCTCGCCATGGCCTGCCAGTTCTTCGGCCTCCAGTGCAAGGTCTACATGGTGAAGGTCTCCTACCAGCAGAAGCCCTACCGGCGGATCATGATGGAGACCTGGGGCGCCCAGGTCGTCCCGAGCCCGAGCACGGACACGCAGGCCGGCAAGAAGGTCCTCGAGATGGACCCCGACTCGCCCGGCAGCCTCGGCATCGCGATCAGCGAGGCGGTCGAGGACGCGGCCACCCGCGACGACACCAAGTACTCGCTCGGCAGCGTGCTGAACCACGTCCTCATGCACCAGACGGTGATCGGGCTCGAGGCCAAGAAGCAGCTCGAGCTGGCCGACGACGAGGCCGAGATCGTGATCGGGTGCGCGGGCGGCGGCTCGAACTTCGCGGGTCTCGCCTTCCCCTTCATCGGCGACAAGCTCACCGGCAAGTCGAAGGTCCGCGCGATCGCGGTGGAGCCGAGCGCCTGCCCGAGCCTCACCAAGGGCAAGTACGCCTACGACTTCGGCGACACCGTGGGCCTCACCCCGCTGGTCAAGATGCACACGCTCGGCCACACCTTCGTGCCGGCGCCGCTCCACGCGGGCGGCCTCCGCTACCATGGCATGGCGCCGCTCGTGTGCAAGCTCTACGACGAGAAGCAGATCGAGGCGGTGGCGGTGCCGCAGGTGGCGACCTTCGAGGCGGCCGTGCAGTTCGCCCGCACCGAGGGCATCATCCCGGCGCCGGAGTCCGCGCACGCGATCCGCGTGGCCATCGACGAGGCCAAGAAGTGCAAGCGGGCGGGCCGCGGCAAGGCCATCCTCTTCAACCTGTCGGGCCACGGGCACTTCGACCTCGGCGCCTACGAGCAGTTCCTCGCCGGCAAGCTCCAGGACTACGAGTACCCGACGGCCAAGGTCGAGGAGGCGCTCCGGCACCTCCCCCAGATGAAGGCCTAGCGGAGGCGGCGGCGTGATCGGCCGGCGCGAGTTCCTCCGGGCGGGCGCCGCCGCCGGCGCGGCGCTCGCGCTCCCGCGCGCGGGCGGGGGCCAGGGCAGGCCGCGCGTGCGGTTCGCCTATCTCCAGCTCGGGTGGGCGGCCTGCGAGATCATCCACAAGGCGGACCTGCTCGGCCGGCACGGCTGGGCCGCCGAGTACACGCCAGTCCCGGGCTCCCCCGCCGGCCTCGTCAACGCCTTCGCCGCCCGGAACGTC
>JACQCN010000289.1 GCA_016201575.1 Candidatus Rokuibacteriota bacterium
GAGCTGCGTCGCGCTGCCCCTGGTCGAGGAGGCAACCGTCGGTTCGCCGCCGGTCTCGTCACCGGGGTGGTCCTTGATCGGCAGGGCGTCCATGACGAGCCTCGACCTCATACCGTCGCGATGACCAGGTGCTCGACGGCGCCCAGCGCCCAGGCCCTCCGCGCGCTCCTCTTCCCCATCCACCAGGGGACCGGTGAAGCCCGCGACGAGGACACTCTCGGGAGGCACGACCAGGCGGCAACGACGAGGACCTTCACGAACTTGCTCTGACCTCCGCCTCGGACGCGCAGCTTGCGGCGGAACCTGTCAAGCCCGGTGAGACACGAGCGGTCGGAGATTAGGCTCGCGGCACCTCCTTCACAGGTCGATTGATCCAGGCCTCGGCGGGCACGGGTCGAGGCCGCGGCGGACCGTTGATGAAGCGCTCGGGGTGAGCGACGTAGGCGTCGACGAGGACGCTGGTCCGGACCTGGTGGAGCGCGACCGTGCGACCGTGGTGGACGTCGGCCGGGGTGTACATCGCGATCCCGCTGTGACGGTGGCAGGTGTTGTACCAGGCGAAGAAGCGCCGGCAGAAGGCCCGCGCGTCCTCGAGCGAGCCGAACCGCTCGGGAAAGCCCGGGCGGTACTTGAGGGTCTTGAACTGGGCCTCGCTGTATGGGTTGTCGTTGGAGGTGTGGGGCCGGCCGTGGCTCTTGACGATGCCGAGATCGGCCAGGAGCAGGGCGACCGGTTTGGAGCGCATCGAGCTGCCCCGGTCGGCATGGATCGTGAGCGAGTCGGGCTCGATGCCCGCCTTGGCGACCGAGTCGGCGATGAGCCGCTCGGCGAGCGTCGCGCTCTCGGCGGTGGCGACCATCCAGCCGGGCACGTACCGGCTGAACACATCGAGGATCACGTACAGCTGGAAGTAGGTCCACTTGGTCGGACCCTTGAGCTTCGTGATATCCCAGCTCCACAACTCGTTGGGCCTGGTCGCGAGAAGCTCGGGCCGCGCATACGTGGGATGGCGGAGTTGGTCGCGCCGCTCGCGCACCTCCTGGTTTGCCGCGAGGATCCGGTACATCGTCCGCTCCGACGCGAGGTAGCGCCCCTCGTCGAGGAGGGTCGCCACGACCGCGCCCGGGCTGGCGTCGACGAAGCGCTCGGAATGGAGGACCTCGAGGATGGTCGCCCGCTCCTCGACGGCCAGGGACCGGGGCGGGGCGGGGCGCGGCGCGGACGGGCCGTGACGCCGACCAACGGCGTGGCGGTAGTGGGTCGCCCGGCTGACGACGAGGGCGGCGCAGGCGGCGCGCGTGCCCACGACCGGGGCGAGCTCGGTGACGCCGGCTGCGATCATCGCTCGTCCTTCGGCTCGGCGCTCTCGAGGGAGAGCTCCCGCAAGAGCGCCGAGACGTTTCCCTGGACGGCGATCACCTTCTCGGCCCGCGTGAGCCGCGCTTCGAGGCGTCCGACCGTGGCCCGCAGCCGCTCGTTCTCGGCGACCAGCGGATGGGCGGGCCTGGGACCGCGTGGCCGACCGAGCGCTTCGAGGCCGCCCAGCGCCCGAAGCCTGCGCCACTCGGTGACGTGGCTGCTGTACAGGCCCTCACGGCGCAGGATCGCGCCCTTGGCGCCGGGCTCGGTCGCCCGGTCGAGCTCGTCGAGGATCGCCGCCTTGTACGCGGCCGGGAAGCGCCGCCGGGTCGGCCGCTCTCGGACCTCGGGATCGGGGGGTGCATCCATCGCCCAAGCATGCGCGCTTGGTCTCACGGGCGCGGCTGAGATCGCCATGTCGGGGAACCTCCGTCCCCGCCCTCGTTCAGTAATCAGAAGAGGTGCGCGGTCTCAGCGAATCTTGGCAGAGAGGGTCTCATGGGTAGGCTCCATAGATCGCGATGATGCCGTTCTTGTCATCGGTTTGAACGTGGTAGTACGAGACCGGCCCTTGGACCATTACCGCGGTAGTGCTTATCCGGTTAGCTCCGCTGTTCGTTCAGCAGCGCCAGGTCCCATCGTGATGATTTCGTGGTAGGTGGTGGGTGCCTGCTGGCTGCCGAGGCCGAGCAGGGTCTGGAACGCGGCCATGGGAGTGCGCCGGCGGTTGAAGCGGAAGGCAAACTCGTCGAGGTAGACCTGCAGGTGTTCCTCGCTGACGCCGCGGTGGGTCCCTTGCAGCCAGGTCTTCAGGTGGCTGATGACCCGGTGCACGCGGGGCAGGATTTCTTCTGGGTCATCGCCGAACAGGCGCTGGGCGCGCTGACTGCGAGGCCGGTGGTCGTAGCCAAGTCGGGATAGGCGTTGGTAGCTCTGCCAGCCGTCGGTGTGCACCGTCGCGCCTGGGGCGACGGTGCCGGTGACGAAGGCGCACAGCGTGTCGGCGGAGGCGTCGTCGATGGCCTGGAGGCGCACCCGCCCCGAGCCGGCGCCACGGACCTCGACGGCCACGACGACCAGCGCCTTGACGCCCGGCTGGCGTCCGCCGCGCAGCCCCACCTCGTGACCGCCGACGAAACACTCGTCGACCTCGACCGCACCCGTGAGCGGCGCGCGTTCCGGGTTGACCATCGCCCGGCGCAGCTTGTGCAGCATCATCCAGGCCGTCTCGTAGCGGCGCAGGCCCAGTTGGCGCTGCAGCCCGAGGGCGGAGATCCCCGGCGTTGCGGTCGTCACCAGGTAGGCCGCCCAGAACCACAGGTGCAGCGGAGTGCGGGTCTTGTGCAGCACCGTGCCCGCCGTCACTGAGACCTGGTGTCGACAGGACGAGCATTGCCACAGCAGCCGCCGAGGCAACGCCGTGGCCGTCCCGCTCCCACAGCGGGGACAGCGGAAGCCCACCGGCCAGCGAGCGTCGAACAGGTACGCCCGGCAGGCGTCGTCATCGGGAAAACGGTGCTGGAACTCGATGATCGTGCGCGGGAAGTCCGGACGAGACACGTCCCCATCTTAGCGGAGCTAACCGGATAAGCATCACCGCGGTAACCGATGAACTCTCATGTGCCAGACCTTGAACGTGGCCCATCTCGTGATTCATCACCTTGCGCGCGTCTGCCCTGCAGATGTCGGTATACGGCGGGTACTGGAGGTTGTAGCAACTGAAGTTGAGGCTGCGATTCCAGTCGATTTGGCGGTTCAGCTTGATCACGGCGTGAGTGATGTGATAGGGAGCGGTTAGGCCTCTCGTCCAGGTGGTCGAGCCGTAGACTGTGTAGTCTCCGAAATCGACC
>JACQCN010000290.1 GCA_016201575.1 Candidatus Rokuibacteriota bacterium
CGGCCGGCCGGCGGCGGCAGCGCCGGGGAAATCTTTCCGCCCCGATCGGTCTGCTTGCCCGTGTAGCTCGCGAGACCGTCGGCGCCCGGGTAGGTGCCGAACAGGTGGTCGAACGAGCGGTTCTCGAGGAAGAGCACGATGACGTGGTCGAAGGGCGCGTCGACGCCGCGCGGCCCGGCCGCGCTCGAGAGGCCCGCGGCACCCGCGAGGATCGCGAGCAGCACGACCGCGAGGACGCGAGCCTCCCTCACTGGATCAGCCCTCCTCGCGATCCCGACGGCCTTTTCGCCCGCCGGCCCCGGGGGGAGGCTCGGAAGGAAGGCGGAGCCCCCCTCCGAGTAGCTCCGGGAACAGCGAGGGCTGGGCGGGTGCGGCCGGGCGGCGGCGCCGGGGTGGCCGGGGCCGCGGCTTTTCCTTCCGCGGGCGGCGGGCGGTCGCCGGCACCTTCCGGCCCTTCTGGCGGGCGATGCGCTCCCCCTGCTTGATCACCAGGAGGTCGACGAGCCGGGCCAGCGGGTTGGCGAGCAGCGCGAGGTACTTCTCCCAGTAGCGCGGCGAGAGGGCAAGGATCTTCATCTGCTCGAGGGCGAGCGTCAGCGCGGCGCGATCCCCCTTCCGCGACGCGAGCCGCAGATACTCGAGCACCCGGGCCGAGCTCACCCGCGAGGGCGCCGGCCGCGCCATCGTCAGCGGACCGCGACCTCGTAGTCTTCGCGCGGCCCGCCGGTGGCCGGCTGCAGCAGAACCTTGCGCCCGAGCAGCGCCTGCAGCCACTCCAGCGGCTCCCGGCCCTCCGCCTCGAACCAGCGCGCGACGTCAGGGTGGGCGCGCACGACGAGGTCCTGGCTGCCGGCGTCCCCGGCGGCCACCGACCGGACCTTGCGGAAGATCTCCGCGGCCAGCGCCACGTCCGACTTCACGGTGCCCCCGCCCTTGCACGTGGGGCACTGGGTGGCGAAGAGGGAGCGCAGGTCCTGGCGCACCCGCTTGCGCGTCATCTCGACCAGGCCGAGCTCAGAGATCTCGAGCACGTTGGTGCGCGCCTTGTCCTCGGCCAGCGCGCGCCGCAAGGCCTTGTACACCTGCTGGCGGTGCTCCTCCCGCTCCATGTCGATGAAGTCGATGATGATGATGCCGCCGAGGTCGCGCAGACGGATCTGGCGGACGATCTCGCCGACCGCCTCCAGGTTGATGTTGAGCACCGTCTGGTCGAAGTCCCGCTTGCCCACGTACTTGCCGGTGTTGACGTCGATGGAGACGAGGGCCTCGGTGTGGTCGATCACGATGTAGCCGCCCGACTTGAGCCAGACGCGCCGGCGCAGGGCCTTCTCGATCTCCTTCTCGATCCCCAGCGACTCGAAGATCGGCGCCTTGCCCTCGTACAGCTTGACCCGGCCGCTCAGGGCCGGGACGAGCGCGTTGGCGTACTCCGCGCACTTCTCGTAGGCCTCCCGGGTGTCCACCACGAACTCGTCGACCTCGGGCGAGAAGAGGTCGCGGACCACGCGGAAGGCCAGGTCCATCTCCTCGTGGATGACCGACGGCGCGGGCGCCTGCTCGTGGCGCGCCTGGATCTGGCTCCACAGCCGGCCGAGGAACTGGACGTCCGAGGCCAGCTCCTCCTCGCCGACGCCCTCGGCGTTGGTGCGGACGATGAAGCCGCCCGGCGGGGGGGTGAGGCCGCGCACGATGGCGCGGAGACGCTCGCGCTCGTGCTCGTCGGTGATGCGGCGGGACACGCCGACGTGATGGGCGTGGGGCATGTAGACGAGGTAGCGCCCGGGCAGCGAGATGAAGGAGGTGATGCGGGCCCCCTTGGTGCCCAGCGACTCCTTGGAGACCTGGACGAGGACCTCCTGCCCCTTGCGCAGGACGTCCTGGATCGGCGGCGCCGCCTCGCGCCGGGGCGCCGCGTCGTCGACGTCCACGTCGCCGCCGTCGTCGTCGGCGCCGGCCAGCATCAGCCGCTCGTAGTCGCCCACGTTGGCCGTGTAGTCGCCGGCGTAGAGGAAGGCGTCCTTGCTGAGCCCGATGTTCACGAAGGCCGCCTGCATGCCCGGGAGCACGTTGGTCACCACGCCCTTGCAGACGTTGCCGACGATGGAGCGGTGGCGGTGGCGTTCGACGTAGAGCGCGGTGAGGAGATTACCCTCCTGGACGGCGATGCGCGTCTCGATGAGACCGGCGTTGACGACGATCCGTTTGGCCACGGCAGCACCTCACAGGCGTTTTCCGCCTCTAGGCGAACTGCCGCATTCGGACCGAGAGGAGCAGTCCCAGCGCCATCATCGACACCATCATGGACGAGCCGCCGTAGCTCATCATCGGCAGGGGGATCCCGACGATGGGCAGGAGGCCCGTCACCATCCCGAGGTTGATCAGCGTCTGGGCGGCCAGCAGCGCGGTGGCGCCGACGGCGACCAGGCGGCCGAGCGGCTCGCGGGCGGTGGCCGCGATCTCGAACCCCCGGGTGATCAGGACGGCGTAGCACACGATCAGCACGAGACAGCCGACGAATCCCCACATCTCGGCGAATACGGCGAAGATGAAGTCTGTATGACGCTCCGGGAGGAAGGCGAGCCGGCTCTGCGTGGCGCCGGCGACGCCTTTGCCCAGGAGCTGACCGGAACCGATGGCGATCTTGGCCTGAATCACGTTGTACGCGGTCCCCAGGGGATCGCGGTACGGATCCATGTACACGAGCAGGCGCTCCCGCTGGTAGTCCTTGAGCACGAGCCACACGAAGGGCATGACGGCGACGCCGGCCAGGGCCAGCCCGCCGAGCAGGCGCACCCGGACCCCGGCGCCCACCAGCAGGAACACCAGCACGGGCAGCAGCACGAGCGCGGTTCCCAGATCCGGCTGCTTGACGATGAGCACGAAGGGGACCGCGAGCACGGCCGCGACGAGCGCGAGGGCGGCCTTGCCGACGGGCTGCGCCCATCGCGACGTGAGCACCCAGACGACCATGAGAACGAACGCGAACTTGAACAGCTCCGAGGGCTGCACGGTCAGCGGCCCCACGGGAATCCAGCGGCGCGCGCCCGAGACCGAGCGGCCGAGCACGAACACCGCGGCCAGCCCGACGAGCCCCAGCAGGTAGAGCGCGGGCGCGGCCCGCACGAGGTTCCGGTAGTCGAAGGACGCGACGACGACGAGCATGACCGCGCCGACGCCCGCCCACAGGAGCTGGCGGAGCACGAGCCCGCTCCCCGCCCGGCTGACGCTGACGTTGGCCAGCGTGAGCGCGCTGAGGAAAAGCACACCGCATGCCGTGGCCAGCAGGAGCCAGTCCACGTTCTCGAGCAACCGGCGGTCGATGTAGAACATCAGCGGGTCGTCACCGTGGTGTCATCCGCTCATCCCGACCGAGGCGACCTTCTCCAGGAAGATCGCGTTGAAGATCTGGCGGGCGATCGGCGCGGCCACGTGGCCGCCCTTGCCGCCGCGCTCCACCATCACCACCACGACGTACTGCGGGTCGCCGGCCGGGGCGAAGGAGGCGAACCAGGCGTGATCCTGGCCCTTCTCGGACTTGGAGTTGGCGATGATCTGGGCCGTTCCCGTCTTCCCCGCGATCTCGACGCCCGGGATCCGCGCTTCCCAGCCCGTGCCCTCCCGCACGACGTCGACCAGGCTCTGCCGGAGGAACGCCCACACCATGGGCGACAGCTCGACGTGGCCGTTGACCAGGCCGGGGTCGCTGTACAGCAGGCGGCCGTCGGCGGACTCCACGCGCTGCACCAGGCGCGGCTTGAAGAGGACGCCGCCGTTGGCCACGGCGGACATCATGCGGGCCACCTGCATCGGCGTCACCAGGACCGCGCCCTGGCCGATCGCCATGTTCACCGTGTCGCCGAGGTGCGCGCGCCGCCCGTGGCGCGGGCCCGGGATGAGGTCGAACCGCTCGCCGGGCAGGTCGATGCCGGTGGGCAGGCCGAGACCGAAGGCCTTGGCGTAGCGCGAGATCGTGTCGAGCCCGATCTTGAGCCCCGCCTGGTAGAAGTAGACGTTGCAAGACTGGACGATGGCGCGGTGGAGATCGACCGTGCCGTGCCCGCCCGCCTTCCAGTCGTTGAACGTCCAGGCGCCCAGGTGGAACTCGCCGTTGCAGTAGATCCGGTCCACCGGCGTCAGCACCGTCTCCTGCAAGCCGGCCGCGGCCACCACGATCTTGAAGACGGAGCCCGGCGCGTACTGGCTCTGCACGGCGCGGTTCAGCATCGGGTGCGCGGGGTCGCGGATGAGCTGGACCCACGCCTCCCGGCCGATGGTGCCGGTGAACTGGTCGAGCGCGAAGGCCGGGGTGGAGACCATGGCGAGCACGTCGCCGGTGCGCGGGTCCATCACGACGACGGCGCCGGCGTGGCCCTCCATCGCGCGCTCGGCCGCCTCCTGGACCCGGCGGTCGACGGTGGTCACCACCTGGGCGCCCGGGTTGGGCTCGCTGTGCTGGATCACCCGGATCGGGCGGCCCATCGCGTCGACCTCGATGCGCTCGCCGCCGTCGATGCCGCGGAGGTAGTGGTCGAGCAGGCGCTCGAGGCCGCTCTGGCCCACCATGTCGCCCCGGCGGTAGCGGCCCTGCTTGA
>JACQCN010000304.1 GCA_016201575.1 Candidatus Rokuibacteriota bacterium
AGGAGGTAGACGTCGAGCAGGTTCGTCGCCGTCGGGCCGGTCACCACCAGATCGCGCAGCTCGCCGAAGAACGAATACGAGTCGTTCGCCTCGAGGAATGACTGAGCGTCCAGTCGGAGCGCCGTCGCTCGCGACACCGTGCCTCCGTCGGCGATCGCGCCGGCGGCGTCGGTCGGACCATCGGTGCCGTCGGTCCCCGCGGCCAGCACCGTGAGGTTCCCGCTCCCGGCCACCTCGATCGCCGCCGCCAGCGCGAACTCCTGGCAGCGCCCGCCGACGCCGCGGCCCCGCACGGTGACGGTGGTCTCCCCTCCGGCGATCAGGCAGGCGGGCGTCGTCAACGTCCGGCCGCGAGCGACGAAGTCCCGGGCGGCGTCGCGGGCCTCGCCGGAGAGCGACCGGGTGAGGACGACGGGCTCGTACCCCAGCTCCGCCGCCCGAGCCCGGGCGGCCTCGACGACCAGCGCGTTGTCGCCGATGACCACGTTGGTGACGCGGGCGAACAGCGGATCGTCGGGCTTGGGCGTTTCGGGAACCTCGCCGCGCGCCCCCGCCTCCAGCCGCTCGACCACGCTCCGGGGGGCCCGCTCTCGCAGCCGGAACCGGTCGAGGATCTCCAGCGCCTGCGCGAAGGTGCTGGGGTCCGGCGCGGTCGGGCCGGAGCCGATGACGTCGACCGGGTTGCCGATCACGTCCGACAGGGCGAGCGTGAGCACGTGGGCCGGCGCCGCGGCGCGGGCCAGCTGGCCCCCTTTCAGCAGCGACAGGTGCTTGCGGACGCAGTTCAGCTCGCCGATGTCGGCGCCCGCCCCGAGCAGGAGCCTGGTGATCTCGCGCTTCTCGGCGAGGATGATCGGGGGCACGGGCGCGGGCAGCAGCGCCGAGCCCCCGCCCGAGACCAGGAAGATGACGAGGTCGTCCGCCCCGGCGGACTCCGCGAGCCGGAGCAGCTCGCCGGCGGCGGCGCGGCCCCGCTCGTCCGGCACCGGATGACTCGCCTCCGCGATCTGGATCGTCTTCGTCGGCCGGCGGTAGCCGTCCTTCACCACCACGAGGCCGCCGGCGATCCGGTCGCCGAGGATGTCCTCCAGGACCCGCGCCATCGCCGCCGAGGCTTTGCCCGCGCCCAGGACCACGACCCGCCGGACCCGGCGCAGGTCGAGGGCGAGTGGTCCCGCGGTGATGGTCGTGCCGTACCGTCGGAGGGCCCCCCGGACGATGGGATCGACGTCACCGGCCGCCAGCGCCGCTCCCCACACGGCGCGCGCCACGGCCCGGCCCGATTGACCCATGGTGGTGGGGCGGGAGCGCGCGTCCCCGTTCCCGCTCAGAGTTTGTGAATCAATCGGGAGTTCACGTTGCGGACCCCCGCTTTTGCTGGCCCTTTCGGATGAGCTCCCGCCGTTCCGGGGATATTTTCACAACCGCTCAGGGAATGATGACGTCGTGCTCGATGGGGTCGACGGTGACGCCCTTGCCCTTCAGCCAGGCGATGCCGCGCTCGAGGCTGGCCTCGTCGCCTTCCATCTCGAGCGCGACCCAGCCGTGGTCGGCCTTGACGTCGGCGCGCCGGATGTTGGTGACGATGTCGAAGTCCTTCACGAGGTGGTAGATGATGGGCTCCTGGATCCGCTCGGGCGGGAACGTCAGGCGGACGCGCATGCGGGCCATGCCCGGCCTCGGGTCAGCGCCCTCCCGCAATGGCGGGGACGATCGACACCTCGTCGCCGTCCTTGAGGGCGGTCTTCTTGCCCTGGAGGAACCGGATGTCCTCCTGGTTGACGTAGATGTTCACGAAGCGCCGCAGGTCGCCCCCGTCGTCGATCAGCCGCTCCTTCAGGCCCGGGTAGCTGCGGTCGAGGTCGTCGATGAGATCGGCGACCGTGGACCCGTTGCCCTGCACCTCGGCCGAGCCCTTCGTGACCGAGCGCAGGGGCGTGGGAATGCGCACCAGCATGGACATCGTCCTATCCCTCCCGCACCGACTGTGATTTGAGGTCCGCGAGCGCGCGATCGAACGCCGACAGCAAGGGCCGGATCTGCACGTGGCTCTCCAGCCGCTCGTAGAGCGGGTCCGGCGTCTTGAGCCCGTTGCCCGTGATGCAGATGACCACGGAGTCGTTCTTGCCGATCACGCCCCGCTCGATGAGCTTCCGGGTAGCCGCGACCGTGACCCCGCCCGCGGTCTCGGTGAAGATGCCCTCGGTCCGCGCCAGCAGCAGCATGCCCTCGACGATCTCGGCGTCGGTCGCATGCTCGCCGGACCCCCCGGACTCCTTGGCCGTCTTGTAGGCGTAGTAGCCGTCGGCGGGGTTGCCGATGGCGAGGGACTTGGCGATCGTATCGGGCCGCACCGGCACCAGCACGTCGGTGTCGTTCTTGATCATGGTGACGATGGGCCCGCAGCCGAGGGCCTGGGCGGCGTGGACCTTCGACGTCACCCGGTCGATCAGGCCGAGCGTCTTGAACTCCTTCATCGCCTTCCAGATCTTGGTGATGAGCGAGCCGCCCGCGCACGGCACCACCACGTGGTCGGGCGTCCGCCAGCCGAGCTGCTCGACGATCTCGTAGCCGTAGCTCTTCGAGCCCTCCGAGTAGTAGGGCCGGAAGTTCACGTTGACGAACGCCCAGTGGTACTTGTCGGCGATCTCGGAGCAGAGGCGGTTGACCTCGTCGTAGGTGCCCTCGACCTTGACGAGCGTGGGGTTGTAGACGAGCGTGGCCAGCACCTTGCCCTGCTCGAGGTCGGCCGGGATGAAGATGTAGGACTTGAGGCTCGCCTCCGCCGCGTGGGCCGCCACCGAGTTGGCGAGGTTGCCGGTGGAGGCGCAGGCGACCGTGTCGAAGCCGAACTCCTTGGCCTTGGTCAGCGCGACGGCGACGACGCGGTCCTTGAACGACCACGTGGGGTGGCAGACCGAGTCGTTCTTGACCCATACCTCGCGCAGGCCCAGCTCCTGGGCGAGGTTCCAGGCGCGGACGAGGGGGGTGAAGCCGACGTGGTGGCCGACCGCGATGTCGCCCTCGACCGGCAGCAGGTCGCGGTAGCGCCACATGCTCGTCGGGCCCGCCGCGATCGTGTCGCGGGTGACGACCTGCCTGATCGCGTCGTAGTGGTAATCGACCTCGAGGGGACCGAAGCAGAACTCGCAGACGTGAACGGGTGCAGCCCGGTAGGCCCGGCCGCATTCGCGGCACTTCAACCCCTTCAGCTTCTCCATGGCCTCTCCATCGGTAGGGGATTTGAGCCCCGGTTATTTACGGCACCGACAGCCACGCAGTTGACCTAATTAACACTCAAACTCGCGTCAAGTCAACTGAACAGGCCGTATCATGCGAAGCTGTGACTCGCGCGGCGGCTCCTCTCGGCGTGCTGCTCGCCTACGGTCTCGCGTTTGCGGCGACGGCGCTCGGCCGCGGCCCCCTGCTCTTCGACGACCACCCCGGCCAGATCTTCCGCCTCTGGCACGCGCTCACCCGCGGTCCCGCGCCGTGGGCCTGGAACCCCGATTGGTGGATGGGCTTCCCCGAGCTGCAGTTCTATCCGCCCGGCTTCGCCTACCTCGGGGCGGCGCTCCACGTCCTCGCGCTCGGGCAGCTGCCGGTCGCCGTCGTGTACCAGGCGCTTCTCTGGATCGTCTACCTCGCGCCGGGCGTGACCGCGTTCCTGGTCCTCGCGCGACTGCTGCCGGACCCCTGGCTCGCGCTGCCCGGCGGCTTCGTCGCGCTCACGCTCTCGGGCGAGACGATGAGCGGCGTGGACGGCGGCGTGCGCACGGGCATGATCGCGGCGCGGCTGGGCTGGGCCCTCCTGCCGCTCCTCCTGCTGGCGCTGGTGCGCTGGATCGAGAGCGGCGGCCGCCGCCCCGCCGCCGCCGTCTTCGCGCTCGCCGCGATCGTCCTCGCTCATCCCGCCCAGGTCCCGGCCGCGATCCTCCTGATCGGGCTCGCCGCCGTCACCGGCGGCGGCTACAAGCCGTACCGGCTCTTCCAGGCCGGCTGGCTCGCGCTCACGGCCGCGCTGCTCACCGGCTTCTGGACGGTGCCGCTGCTCGGACACCTCGCCGAGTCCCGGGGCCTCGCCTGGGGCGATCCCGCGCTCCGGATCCTCGCGCGCATGGTCGGCGCGGGCCCCCTGGGGCCCCTGCTCCTGGCCCTCGCGGTCCTGGCCGTCGTGCTGAAGCGCGACCGACCGACGCTTGTGCTCACGGTGTTCGTCCCCGTGATGCTCCTCGTGCTCGCGCTCGACCCCTCGGAACGCCTGCCCGCCAACCGCCTCGTCGACAGCCTCGTGCTCGGCGTGGCGCTCCTGGCCGGCCT
>JACQCN010000305.1 GCA_016201575.1 Candidatus Rokuibacteriota bacterium
GGCCGCGTAGCGGAGGGCCTCCGCAGTCCAGTCGGTCAGGAGGTTCCGCCGCGTCCGGCTGGGGTTGCCCGCCGCCGGGTCCCGCCGTAAGGTGGGCGCACGCAGGGCGACCGCTCCGAGGGAGGCAATGGCCATGGCCAAGCGGATGACCAAGGAGGAGATGCTCCGGCGCGTCGCGCGCTTCAGGGATCTCCGGCCGAGCACGCAGGCGTTCGTCGACACCCGGCTGCCCGAGCACCAGCGGGAGATCTTCAACGTGATCGGCCGGGGGGTGACCGAGGACCCGGCCCTCACGCCGGCGATCACCGACGCACGGGACTTCAACGTCACCTACGTCGCCGCCGAGCCCGGCAAGGGCGCGGCCCTCCACGCGCATCCCACCGTCGAGGTCTTCATCGCGCTCTCCGGCCGGTGGGCGGTCTACTGGAACGACGAGGGCGACGAGGAGGTCGTGCTGGAGCCCTGGGACGTCGTCTCGGTGCCCCCCGGCGTCATGCGCGGCTTCCGCAACGCGGGGACCGAGCGCGCCTACCTGATGGCCGTCCTCGGCGGCACCGACGCGGGCAAAGTCGGGTGGGCCACGTCGGTGCTGGAGCGCGCGGCGGCGACGGGGCTCGCCCTGGACGCGCAGGGCAACCTGATCGACGTCCGGCGCTGAGCCGTCAGACGCCGAGGTAGTACTTCTTCACCAGCGCGTGCTCGGTCAGCTCGCGGGTGCTGTGCCCCTCGAACTCGATCTGACCGTGGACGATGATGTAGCCGCGGTCCGCGATCTTGGTGGCCTGGTTGAAGTTCTGCTCGGCCATGAGCACCGTCAGCTGGTAGATCTCCTTCAGCTCGCGGATCTTGGCGATGACCCGGGACACGAGGATGGGGGCGAGGCCCACCGAGGGCTCGTCGATCAGCAGGATGCGGGGGTTGGACATGAGCGCGCGGGCCACGGCGAGCATCTGCTGCTCGCCGCCGCTCATGCTGCCCGCCAGCTGCCGCTGCCGCTCGCGGAGCACCGGGAACGCCTCGAAGCAGAACGCGAGGTTGCGCTCGAGGTCCGGTCGGGCCGCCCGCCGGTAGGCCCCCAGCCGCAGGTTCTCCTCGACCGTCAGCACGGGGAAGAGCCGGCGGCCCTCCGGCACCAGCGCGATGCCGAGATTCACGATCTCCTCGGGCGAGCGCCCCACGAGGTTCGTGCGCCGCCCGTCCGTCTCCAGCACGATCTCTCCGGCGTCCGGCCGGACGATGCCCATGATGCACTTCATGAGCGTGCTCTTGCCGTTGCCGTTGGTGCCGAGGAGCACCACCGTCTCGCCCTCGTGGATCTCGATCGACACGCCGTGGAGCACTCGCACCGCTCCGTAGCCGGCCTCCACGCCGCGGACGAGGATCCTACTCGCCAAGGTAGGCCTTCTCGACGGCGGGGTTGTTCAGGATCTCGCCCGGGCCGCCCTCGGCGATTCGCGCGCCCGCGTCGAGGACGACGATCCGCTGCGAGAAGCGCATCACCGCGCGCATGATGTGCTCGATCATGATGATCGCGATCCCGCGCTCGTTGAGGGCGAGGAGGATGGCGAGGATCTCGTCGACCTCGGCGCTGGACAGCCCCGCCATGGACTCGTCGGAGATGAGGAGCCGCGGCCGGGCCGCCATGGCGCGCGCCAGCTCGAGCTTGCGGAGCTCGATCTGGGTCAACCCCGCCGCCGGCGCGTGCGCCTTGGCCTCGAGGCCGATGAGGCGCAGGATCTCCATGGCCTCCGCCACGACGTCGGCGCCGGCGCCGGGAAAGCGCGCGTGGGCGGCGTACTCGGCGGGGATGCAGAGGTTCTCCAGCACCGTCATGCTGACGAACGGCTTGGGGATCTGGAAGCTGCGCGCGATGCCGAGCCGGGTGCGCTGGTGGGCGGGCAGGCGCGTGATGTCGTGCCCCGCGAACCGGATCTCTCCCTCGTCGCTGCCGAGCGCGCCCGAGACGCAGTTGATGAGCGTGGTCTTGCCGGAGCCGTTGGGACCGATCAGGCCGAAGCGCTCGCCCTCGCGGACCTGGAGGCTCACGCGGGTCAGCGCCTCGAAGCCGCCGAAGCGCTTGCTGACGCCGCGCACGTCGAGGAGGATCCCCGCCGTCACGCGTGTCTCCCTCCGCGGCGGCGCCGCACGAGGCCGATGATCCCGTCGGGCGCCAGGATCACGAACGCGACGAGGACCACCCCGACGATCAGGAGATTCAGCGCCGAGGAGATCGTGACCGTGGCGATCTGCTGGGCCGTCCCCAGGAGCACCGCCCCCAGGAGCGGGCCGACCCAGGTCGTCGCGCCCCCGATCATCGGCATGGCCAGGCTGTTGACGGCGTAGTCGAGGTTGAAGGTCGACGCCGGCTCCATGTAGGTGACGTAGTAGGGGAACGGCGCGCCGGCGATCCCCATGAGGGCGCCGCTGACGGTGGCCGCCACGAGCTTCAGCCGGAGCGTCGGCACGCCCATGCACTCGGCGGCTTCCTCGTTGTCCCGGATCGCAGCCAGTCCGCGCCCGAGCCGCGAGTGCTCGATCCATCGGGCGGTGGCGAGCGCCCCGAGCGCGAGGATCAGCATGACCACGAAGAGGAACTCGACGTAGTTGTCGAAGAAGAGGACCGTGGCGGGGCGCATCGTGTAGATGCCGCGCGAGCCGCCCGCGTACTCCCAGTTCACGATCAGCGTCTGGAGCACGACCGCCAGCGCGAGCGTCGCGATCGAGAAGAAGACGCCGCGGAGGCGGAGCGTGAGGTAGCCGAGGCTGAGGCCGAGCAGGCCCCCGACGGTGCCGGCGGCCAGCAGCAGGACGGGGAACGGCACCGGGAAAGCCTTGATCAGGATGGCGGCCGTGTAGGCGCCGAGCGCGAAGAAGCCCGCGCTGCCGAAGTTCACGTAGCCGGTGTAGCCGCCCAGGATGTTCCACGCGGTCGCCAGCACGACGTACTGGAAGATGACGTACGCCGCGAAGTAGTAGTACTGGTTCGCGCTCAGACGCGTGAGCGCCACGGCCAGGACCACGAGGGCGACGGCGACCGCGAGGAGAGCCCGACCCCTCATCCCGCCCTCCCGACCAGGCCCGACGGCCGCACGGCGAGCACCAGGAGCAGGATCCCGAACGACACCGCCAGCGCCCAGGACGGGCCGTAGAACGTGGAGGTGAGGCTCTCCAGCACGCCCAGGATCAGCGCGGCCACCAGCGTGCCCCCGATGCTCCCCATCCCGCCGAGGACCGCGATGGCGAACACGCGCCCGATGTACTCCCGCCCGATCGAGGGCTCGACGGGGCCGATCATGATCAGCAGCGCTCCGGCCAGGCTCGCGGTGGCGATCGCGATGCCGAAGGCGAGGCCCTTGATGCGGACGGGGTCGGCGCCCATGAGGCGCAGCGCCAGGTGGTCCTGGGACACGGCCTTGACCGCCCGCCCGTAGAACGTCCGCGAGAGGAACAGGTGGAGCGCGAGGGTGAGCACCAGCGCCATCGCGCAGGGGATCGCGAGCCGGAACGCGAGCTCGATCGGCCCGAGCCGGAAGCTGTCGCCGACGTAGGCCGCGTGGACGGAGCGGTAATCGACGCCGTACTGGAGCGACAGCGAGACCTCGATGATGAAGATGATGCCGAAGAAGAAGACCAGGCCGCGCAGCGACTCCTCCGCGCGCTTCTCGAAGCTCGCGTAGTAGATGCGATAGACGCCGATCCCCAGCAGGAAGAAGACGGGCATGAACAGGAGCCCGGCCAGGATCGGGTCGAGCCCGAAGCGGCTGTTCACGACGAACGCGGCGTACGAGCCGAGGATCACGAAGGCCGGGTGGGCGATGTTCACCACGTTGAGCAGGCCGAAGGCGAGGGTGATGCCGAGGCTGACGGCGGCGTAGAAGCCGCCCAGCAGGATGCCGGCGACGATCACGTTGAGGAGCAGGTGGAAGGAGAACACGGGATCGACGGGCCCGGAGCGCGCGGCTAGCCGCCCCCGGGCCCCTGCGCGCTCAGCGCTTGGCCTTGGCGTACGGGTAGATGAGGGTGCCCGACTTCCACTCGTCGGGGTAGATGACCACCCGGTGGCCCGGTTCCCCGAACTGCTTTAGGCTGTTGTTCTCGATGTTCTGGAACTGGACCATGAGCACGCGCGACTTCACCCACTCCCCGTTCGGTGCGAACCTGATCTTGCCCACGAGGGTGTCGTGCTCGTGCGTGCGGATGTACTCGCCGATCTTCTGCTGGTCCAAGCTCTTGGTCGCCTCGACGGCCTGACCGAGCACCTGAAGGTAGGCATAGGCCCACGGGGGCACATAGTGGCCGAGCGGGTCGACGCCGGCCGCCTTCGCGCGCTCCTGGTACTTCTTCAGGAAGTCCTCGATGCCCGGGAACTTGAGCGTGGGCTCGGGCACCCAGAAGTCGTAGTTGACGACGCCCTCCAGCATCAGGCCCAGCGCGGTCTGGAGCGAGGCGTACTGCAGCCCGACCATGCCCCCGCCGAAGAGCTTGGGCTTGAGCCCCACCTCGTGCGCTGCCCGCAGCATCCCCGCCGAGTCGGGCGGGTAGGAGGCGACGAAGACGATATCGGGGTTGGTCGCCTGGATCGCGCGGACGATCGGCGTGAAGTCGACGGTCGCCGGGGGGTAGGCCTTGTCGTAGACGACCTGGAGGCCATGCCTCTTGGCGTTCTCCCGGGCACCCGCCAGCGCGTTCTGCCCGTACTCGGCATCCGCGCCGACGAGCGCGACCGTGCGGGGCTTCGGGTTCTGGCGCCCCGCGATCTCGAAGAAGCCTGCGGACCAGTCCGTCTTCGGCGACGGGCCGGCTGGCATGATGCCGAAGTAATGCGGGTAGTGGAACTGCTCGTTCACCGCGAGGCCGAAGAGACCGATGAAGGTGAGCTTCCGCTCGATGACGATCGGCAGCGCGGGGGCGATCAGGTTGGTGCCGTAGCCCGACACGACCAGGTCGACCTTGTCGACGTCGAGCAGCTTCGTGTAGATGCCGGGGACGGTCGCGGCTTTCGACTGGTCATCGTAGTAGACCAGCTCGACCTTGCGGCCCAGCAGCCCACCCTTCTTGTTGACCTCTTCGGCCCAGATCTGTATCGCCAGCAGCGCGGCCTTGCCGTTGCCGGCCACACCGCCGGTCAGCGCCATCCCGAAGCCGACCTTGATCGGGCCCTCGGCGACCGCCCGGGGCGCCCAGACGGCGACCAGGGCCAGCGCGCCGATCAGCGCTGCGACGACACCCCACGCTCGCATCCCCCTCACACTCCGAAGCACGCGGGCCACTGTAGATCTCCTGCGTTCAAGCCCCTCGATGGGGTTGGTCGGCCGGTCGAAAACGCCGGATCCAGAGCCTCCCTCGCCCCGAGGATCGGAAGTGAAGGGCCGTAGAGAGGGTTGGATTTTGCGCCGCTCTAAAGGTGTCGTCAAGGCGCTCGTTGCCGCGTTGCGCATGCAGGACAAAGTCAAGCGTTACGCCGCCGAGATCCAGCGGACCGCCGGTGCTCCGATCCACATCCGAGTGGGCCTGAATTCTGGCGAGGTCGTCGTTCGCTCCATCGGCGGCGATCTGCGGATGGACTACTCCGCGGTGGGCCAGACAACGCATCTCGCGGCGTGCATGGAGCAGATGGCGATGCCGGGGTCAGTGCTCCTGACGACCGACACCCTCCGCCTGGCCGAAGGATACGTCCAGGTCAAGGCGCTCGGCCCGGTGAAGGGCCTCCTCGAACCCGTGGACGTCTGCGAGTTGACGGGCGCGGGGCAGGCGCGCACGCGCCTGCAAGCCGCGGCCATCCGAGGGCTCACCCGATTCCCTGGACGCGATTCTGAAGTCGAGCACCTCCGGCGATTCCTCACGCTTGCGGGGGACGGTCACGGCCAAGAGTAGGAGCCGAGGGGCCGTGGCCGGTGAGCCCGAAGTCGGTAGAGCGAGGACCTGCCCCGGGGCGGGCTCAGGCCGCTCCAACGATTCCGCGGACCGGGGCTTCGGCTCGGCGATGGTGTCGAGCTGGAAGCTCCGGAGTCTCACCAGCCCGAACGCTTGAGCTACAAGGCTTCAGGGACGCGCCGGCGCGGGGGCTTCGGCCACGACGTGGATGACCCGCAGGCCGAACTTCCGCTCGGCCCGGTGCACCAGGTCCAACTTCAGCCAGCGGGAAACGCCCGGCGGCAATGTGCAGATGACGAGGACGTCGTAGCCAGGGTGCATGAGCAGTTCGTCGGTGATCGCCTGCAGCGGCTCTGGCGCCCCAACGGCAGTGCGGAAGACTCGCGCTCCCGCCGTCTCTTCGAGTACCGTCTTTGCTGCTTCGGCGCGCTGCCTTGCCACGTCTACCGTTTCGCCCTCCCACGTCAACGGCAAACCCGGCGCTTCCGGTACGAGCACGGCGAACTCCGCGGCGCGGTCCTCCGCGACCAGCGCCTTCACCTTGCTCTTGAGGTCGGGGCTCAAGGCCGTCTGATGCGTGACGACGAGATACCTCGACATCTCTCCACCTCCGTGATGAACGTCGGTCGTCCGCCGCCTGTTCCAGGCGGCTCCGTTCTATTCGCTACGGGATGGTCCACAGCAGATAGGCCGTCATGCCCGTTCCCAGGAGGGCGGCGCCATAGCACAGGACGGCGATGAGCGCGGTCAGATGCTTGAGCTGCAGCCCATCGTAGAGCGTGTACCTGAAGCGATGGGCCCAATGGAAGAGTGGCAAGGAAATGAGGACGAAGAGGTAGAGACGCGTCACCGGATGCGTCAGGAGGCGGTGAAGGAACTCGTAGCGGGGCGCCTCGAGCCATCCCAGGGGGAAAGCCAGGCCGGTCAGAAAGAGATGGACGGGGAAGAGAAGCGCGGCGACCGTTCCCCCGGCACTGAACAAGAGCCACAAGAGCGGCGTGATCCGTCCCACCAATCTACCCGCGCAGCAGCATGAAGGCCACCGCCCCCGAGAGCACGAGCCAGGCCGCGTAGTTCAGGCCGACGATGACCCAGTCGGGCACTCGCTTGCCCCGCAGCCGCAAGACCATGGCCTTGGGCGTCAGATTGAACCAGGTGATGGCATGGAAGAGGACGAAGACGAAGGCCGCCGTATCGAGGGCGAGGAAGAGCGGCGTCCTCAGCCGGGCGAGGAACTGCCCATAGGCCTCGGGACCCTGGGCGAAGGCGCGGAGCTGCCACAGATAGACCACGGCGAAGAAGGCCACGAAGACGCTGGTGAGCTCACGCAGGACGAAGCCGGCGTAGGACCGGTTCTGAAGCCAC
>JACQCN010000330.1 GCA_016201575.1 Candidatus Rokuibacteriota bacterium
CCTATTCGAGGACGGCAGCGTGCAGGATATCGAGTCGAATCAACGGAGCGGCCGGGCGCGCGCATGAGCGCGGTCTAACCTCGCACTTCAGCGGACCGTTAGGCAGCGGGCGCGGGTGAGTGGGTAGAGATGATTCGAGACAATTCTCGGTTCGACGCACCGAGGGCAAGCAGCGATCGGATTAGCAGGTCCAGCGACACCGACGGCTCGGCGGCCTCCATCTTGGCGATGCGTGACTGGCTCGATTTCAGCAGCCGGGCGAGTTCTGCCTGCGTGAGCCCCCGATGCTGTCGCCGTGCTCGCAGGCTCGCGGCCAGCCGCAGCTTCATTTCGATGTACGCGGCTTCCTCATCCGTGAGCCCCAGGAAGTCCCGCGCGCTGCCGATCTTCCAGCCCTTTGCTTCCAGGCGTCTCTTCTTCTCCTCACGCACGATCGTACTCCTTGAGCCTTCTCCGGCAGGCGTCGATGACGGCCTTGGGCGTCGCCCGGGTCTTCTTGCTGAAGACCTCCAAGATCACAATGGCATCGGCATCCAGGCGGTAGACGATTCTCCACGCGGCCGCAGCGTCTTGAACCCGCAACTCGTGACAACGTGGACCGACTGCCGGCATGGGGCGCGAGTGCGGCATGCCAAGCAGTTCACCCTTCTGGAGTCTCCGAAGCAGGACGCCGGCCTCCAACCTGGCCGCCGGGGAGAAGGGCGGCGTCTTGACTTCTCCGTGAAGCCAGACCAGCGGTTTGTCGTTCTGGCTCTCGACGGGAAGTGTATGTCGGATCAGACATCGCGTCAAGACGCTCAGCGGACCGGGCGCTCCGTCTTATCCAAGTTTCCGGGGCTCGCGTGGGTGGTGATGGTGAGCTTCGATACTTGGAGACCGATCGACCGCGCCGATCGAGCCTGCGAGCGTCTCAAGCAAGACCCGCGTCACCCGTCGCTTCGCTTCAAGAGGATCGGGTGTTTCGGTCGAGGTGAGTAACTGACAGCCGCCTTGCGGTGGCGGGCGCGCCGGGATTAGCTTGATGGAGCGAGGAGGGCGGGAATGGCCAGGATCGATGGTGTGGCGCCGGACGTGGCGGACGACGGGATTCGCGCCGTGCTCGACGCCCAGGCGCGGAAGTGGGGGGTGCCGCTCGCGAACCACTTGCTCTACGCGCGGCGCCCCTCGATCTTCCGCGGCGTCCGCGCCATGTGGACGGGCCTCGACGCCTCCGGCCTCGTCGACGCCAAGCTCGTCGCCCTGATCAACCGGCGCGTGGCCGCCCTGAACGGCTGCGAGTTCTGACAGGACATCAACGCTGCCGTGGGCAGCCAGCTCGGGGTGCCGGCGGAGAAGATCGACGCGCTGGCGGACTACGCGCGGAGCCCGCTCTACACCGAGGCCGAGCGGGCGGCGCTCGAGTACGCCGACGCCATGACCATCACGGGACGGGACGTGAGCGACGAACTGTTCGCCCGCTTGCGCCGCTTCTACGACGACGACGCGCTGGTCGAGCTGACGTCGGCCATCGCCTGGGAGAACGCCTCCAGCAAGTTCAACCGGGCGCTGCGCGTGCCCTCGCAGAACCTCTGGAAGCGATGAGCCGGGTCGCGCTCCTCACCGGGTTCGAGCCGTACGGCGGGCGCGGCGTCAACCCCGCCACCGAGGTCGTCACGCGCCTGGACGGCGTCGAGGTCGAGGGCGCGCGCGTGGCGGGCCGCGTCCTGCCCGTCTCCTTCGGGGCGCTGCGGTCGCGCATCCACGAGGTGATGCGGGAGGTGGAGCCGGCGGTCGTGGTGAGCCTCGGCCTCTGGCCCGGGGAGGCGACGATCCGGCTCGAGCGGGTCGCCCTCAACCTGGCCGATTTCGAGATCCCCGACAACGACGGCGCGCTCCTCCGCGACGACGTGGTGGCGGCGGCGGCGCCGACGGCAATCGCCTCCACGCTGCCGCTCCGCGCGATCGAGCGCGCGCTCCTCCGCGCCGGCATCCCGGCGCGGCTGTCCACGACGGCCGGCACTTTTCTCTGCAACGCGACGATGTACACCTTCCTCCACACCGAGCCGGCCGCGCGCGGCGTGCCCTGCGGCTTCGTCCACCTGCCCTACCTGCCCGAGCAGGTGGCGGCGCTCCTCGAGGACGTGCGCAAGGAGCAGCTCCTCGAGCTGCACCAGCGCGCCGACCTCGCCTCCATGAGCCTCGCCACGATGGTGGAGGCGGTGCGCATCGTCCTCGGCGTGTCGCTGGCGGCGGCCGCCTGATCCCGGATGGCCGAGGCGATCCTCCAGCTCGAGCAGGTCACGAAGCGGTTCGAGCGCACGCTCGCCGCCGACCGCCTCTCGCTCACCGTCCACCGCGGCGAGTTCTTCACCTTCCTCGGTCCGAGCGGCTCGGGCAAGTCGACGATCCTCCGCATGATCGCGGGCCTCGAGCGGCCGGACGCCGGCCGCATCCTGATCGCGGGGCAGGACGTGCGGGGCGTGCCGCCCTGGCGCCGGAACCTCGGCATGGTCTTCCAGCACTACGCGATCTTCCCCCACATGACGGTGGCCCAGAACGTCGGCTACGGGCTCCGCGTGCGCCGGCGCCCGGCCGCCGAGATCCGCGAGAAGGTCGCC
>JACQCN010000331.1 GCA_016201575.1 Candidatus Rokuibacteriota bacterium
ATGACCTTTCTCGTGGTGGCCATACCGTCCTCGCTTGTTAGATGCGCGCGGCCTCGTCCGCGATGCGACGGGGCTCAGTCACCCACTATAGCGTCGAGCTCGGCCAGATCGCGAATCTCGAATTGCGGCGCGGGGATGTCGGCGGGCAGCGGCTCCCCGGCGCGGTTGATCCAGGCCACGTCCATCGACACGCCCTGGGCCCCGATCACGTCGATGTCGGGCCGGTCCCCCACGAAGAGGGCTTCGCGCGGGCCCACCCCGAGCCGACGGAGCGTCTCCTCGAAGATGATGGGCTTCGGCTTCCGCCACCCCACCGCGTCGGAGACCACGATGGTCTGGAAGAGGCCCGCCACGCGCGAGCGGTCGAGGATCGCCTCCACCGTCGGCGTGTAGTCGAAGTTGGAGACCACGGCCAGCCGGTACCGCGCGGCCAGGCGCTCGAGCAGCGCCCGGTGGTGGGGCGGGAACTCCATCGCCCGCGACAGCTCCTGGCGGTGGGCGCGCAGCAACGCGTCCACCACCGCCGGCGGCAGCGCGTCGGGATCGAGGCCGAGGCGCTCGAACAGCATCCGGAAGCGCGCCGGCGCCGGGATCTCGCGGTCGTCGATGGCGCGCAGCCGCTCGGCCTCCTGCCAGCTCCAGAGGAGCGCGTCGACGAAGGCGGCCAGCTCGATCCCGGGCACCTCGGCCCGCAGGATCGCGTGCAGGCGGCCCGCCGTCGAGTGCACCTCGCGCCCGTTCACGCGCACGACGGGCAGGCGCGTCCGGTCGAAGAGCACCAGGGTGTCGAACAGGTCGAACAGGACGGCCTGGTAGCCCACCTACCGCTCGACGAACGGCGCCGGGTCGACGCCGGCGATCACGCGCTTGCCGCCGGCGACGATCGGCCGCCGGAGCGGCCGCGGCTCGCGGGGCGTGAACGTGACCTCGCGCCGGGAGAGTACCTCCCTCCCCTTGACGCAGGACGTTCACGTCGGCTTCTGGTAGTAGACGACGCCCGCGCTCCCGCTCGCCCCGTCAGGCTCTCAGTCACCGGTTAGTCGGCCGCTTTCGAGCGCCGGCTTTGCCGGCGCCATCTGTCGGGGGGAGGTTCGGAAGGGGGGCAGAGCCCCCCTCCGAGGTCGCGAAGCCCCCTCCGAGGGAACGGCGGGCCGCCCTGGCGGCGTCCACCACGAGGCGCAGCTTGCCGATCGTCTCGTCGACGGAGCGCGTCTTGAGTCCGCAGTCCGGATCGAGCCAGACCTGCGGGGCGGGCAGCACCGACAGGGCGCGCGCCACCCGCTCCTTGACCAGGTCCGGGTCCTCCATGGCGTGGGTGTGGACGTCCACGATCCCGAAGGAGAGGTCCTTGGTGAACGGGTGCTCGCGGAACAGCTCGACCAGGTCGAGGCCGCTGTTGGACATCTCGAGGTCCCAGTTGTCCACGGGCAGCTCGAGCATCGCCGGGTAGATGAACTCGAAGGCCCCGTAGCAGACGTGGGTGAAGAAGTAGGCGGGGAGCCCGTCGGTGACGACGTGCATGGCCTCGATCGCCACGGGCAACTCCTCGGCACGCACCGAGAGCGCCGGCTCGTCGACCTGGATGAGCTTGCAGCCCGCCTCGATCAGCGCCTCGACCTCCTTGCGGATCTCCCGGGCCAGGGCCATGGCGGCGTGGGCGCGCGTCGGGTAGTGGTCGTTGAACGACCAGTCCATGATCGTGTACGGCCCGGTCAGCATCCCCTTCACCGGCCGTCGCGTCATCGCCTGCGTCCGCTTCCACCACGCCACCGTCATCGGCCCCGGCCACTTCACCTCGCCGACGATGATCGGCTTGTGGTAGTAGCGGTTGCCATAGGAGCGGACGAGCCCGCCGAGCGTCAAGCCGCCCATGAGCTGGGCGAAGTAGGCGACCATGTCGCCGCGGTACATCTCGCCGTCGACGAGCACGTCGATCCCGATCTCCTCCTGCTGGCGGACCCAGAACTCCGTCGCCCGTTCCTCGAGCCGCTGGAGCTCCTCCTGCGTGATCTCGTTGCGGGCGTGCCGGCCGCGGGCGGCCACGAGGTCGTCGGGCTTCCCGAAGCTGCCGACGCTCGTGGTGGGCAGGAGCGGCAAGTTCAGACCGAGGGCCTCGAGCTTGGCACGGCTCATCTGCGTTCTCCCAGGTAGGCGTCGCGCAGGTGGCGCATCGCCTCGAGCTTGGCGCGCGCCCGGTCACGCGGCAGGTACTCGAGCCCGGACGAGGGCGCGAGGTGCGCCGGCGTGCGCAGGCGGCGGCCGATCTGGTCGAGGAGCGGGAAGACGGTCTCCCGCGTCTCCAGCTTGGTGTTGCGGGCGTCGAACAGGCCGAGCGAGAGCGCCTTGGTCGAGCCGCGCTCGCCGACGATCCGCGCGAGCGCGGGCGAGTAAGTGAAGTCGAGGTGCAGCATGTCGGCCGTGAGGTCCTGGAGGTCGTCGTAGAGGGGCGCGGCGTCGCCGAAGTAGGTGGCGAGCGAGAGGCGCGCGGGCCCCTTGCCGCGGGCGAGCACGACCAGCGCCTCACCGAGGACGGCCAGGTCGCCCCGATGGCGCAGGATCGCCGGCTCGTCCACCTGGATCACCGGCGCGCCCTCGCCGGCCAGCTCGGTGATCTCCTGGGCGAGCACGGTGGCGTAGGCGAGCGCGAGCGCGTGGATCGACCGGTACCCGCTGTCGAGGATGCTCCCCCGGGCCAGCGTGTACGGCCCCGTCAGCACCGCCTTCAGCGGCCGCCCCGCCGCCTTCGCGGCCTGGCGGTAGTCGCGGATGAACAGCGGGCCTTTCCGGGTGAACCGGCCCGTCACCACGGGCTGGCGGAAGTAGGTGTTGGTGTCGAAGAACCGCAGGAGCCCGTTCACGGCCACGCCGTTCAGGTTGGCGGCCAGGTAGGACAACCCGTCAGCCCAGCGGATCTGGCCGTCGGTCGGCAGCTCGACGCCGGCGGCGAGCTGCTCGCGCACCACCTCCGCCGTCACCTCGTCCTGCACCTTCGCGAAGGCCTCGGTGGACAGCTCGCCGCGCTCGCGCCGGGCGTGGGCGCGGCGCATCCGCTGCAGCTCGGGCGTGTCGCCGATCCGCGGGTAGCTTCCGGTGTTCGCCAGGATGAGTTCCATACCCTCTCGCGTCAGAGCGGCTTGCGCCCGGCGTAGCCCTCGTCCAGGCCGTGCCAGAACCGGACCTCGGACTCGCCGTGCCGCCAGCACAGGTCCACTTCTTCATTATCGAGCAGGCACGGGAAATCCAC
>JACQCN010000004.1 GCA_016201575.1 Candidatus Rokuibacteriota bacterium
CCATCCAGCCCGTGAGCCCGATCACCGTCATGATGGTCCAGATCGACGGCCGCAGGAACGCCAGCACCGCCAGCAGCAGGAAGAAGCGCGGGAACACGAGCATCAGGTCGACCAGCCGCATGATCAGCGCGTCGATGGCGCCGCCGTGGTAGCCGGCGGCGGCGCCGAGGAGGATGCCGATCGCCGCCGCGATGCCGACGGAGACGAAGCCGACGGCCAGGGACACCCGCGAGCCGTAGAGCATCCGCGAGAGCACGTCCCGGCCGAGCTGGTCCGTGCCGAAGGGGTGCTCGAGCGAGGGCCCGGACAGCATCTGCTTCATGCCCGGGCGGTAGGGGTCCCAGGGCGCGAGCCAGGGCGCGCCGACGGCGACGAGGAAGAGGCCCAGGACGATGACGCCGCCCATGACGGCGAGCCGGTTGCGCTTCAGCGTCCGCCAGAAGTCGCGCAGGGCTACCTCCGGCGCCGGGCCATGCGGATCCGCGGATCGATGAGGCCGTAGGAGATGTCGGCCACGAGGTTGGCGAGCAGCGTCAGCGTCGACACGATCACGAGGTTGCCCATGATCACGGGGTAGTCGCGCATGTAGACGGCCTGGACCATGAGCTGCCCCATCCCGGGGATCGCGAAGATGGACTCGACGATCACGCTGCCGCCGATGAGGCCGGGGAGGGACAGGCCGAGGATCGTCACCACCGGGAGCAGGGCGTTCCGCAGCGCGTGCTTGCCGATGACCGACTTCTCCGAGAGCCCCTTGGCGCGCGCCGACTGGATGTAGTCCTGGCGCACGACTTCCAGCATGCTCTGGCGCACGTAGCGCGAGAACCCCGCGAGGCCCCCGAACGTCGCCACCGTCACGGGCAGCACGAGGTGGCTCAGGAGGTCGAGCTGCTGCCGCCACATGGAGAGGTACTCCCAGTTGAGCGAGCGCAGGCCCGAGATCGGCAGCCAGCCGAGCTGGACGCCGAAGAGGATCATCAGGAGCAGCGCCAGCCAGAAATCGGGGGTGGCGAACCCGACGAACACGAAGACGGTCAGCACCTTGTCGAAGGTCGAGTGCTGGCGGGTGGCCGAGAGGATCCCGATGGGCACCGCCAGCACGATGATCAGCAGCATCTCGACGATGTTCAGGAACAGCGTCACCGGCAGCCGCTCGCCGATCTTCTGCAGCACCGGCCTGCCGTCGGGCGCGAAGGAGCGGCCGAAGTCCAGGTGGAACAGCCGGGTCAGCCAGGTCCAGTACTGCTCGTAGAGCGGCCGGTCGAGGCCGTACAGCTCCCGCACGGCCTGCTTGGCCTGGGCGGAAGCCTTGATGCCCCGGTCCCCGGTCTGCATCTCCACCGGCTCCCCGGGGGCCAGGTGGATCACCGCGAAGGAGATGCACGTGATCCCGACGAGCAGGGGAACGGCGAGGACCGCGCGCCGGGCCGCGTACAGAAGCATGGCCCGCTATCTTAACCGATCAGTCGGAGGTGTACCGCTGCCGCCGCTTGGGGACGAACCACTTGGTGAAGTTGTAGGTGATCCCGCTGGCGGACGGCACGATGCCGTGGACGCGGGAGGAGACGACGGGCAGCGCGTCGCGGAAGTAGAGGAAGACGACCGGCTGGTCCTCGGCCAGCACCTCCTGCAGGCGGTGGTAGGACTTCATCCGGTCCTTCTGCACGCACGAGGACCGGCCCTTCTCCAGCAGCTCGTCGGCCTCGGGGCTGGCGTAGGAGATGGTGTTCAGGTCGTCGGGGCCGGTCTTGGACGAGTGCCAGATCTCGTACTGGTCGGGGTCCTGCCCCACGTTCCAGCCGAGGATGATGGCGTCGAAGCGCCGCTTCTTGATGTACTCCTTCAGGAACGTCGCCCACTCGATGATCCGGATCTCGGTGCCGACGCCGACTTCCTTGAGCGAGGACTGGATCAGCTCGGCCACCTTCTTGCGCTCGTCGTTGCCCTGGTTGGTGAGGATCTCGAACGTGAACGGCTTGCCGTCCTTGTCGAGGAGCCCGTCGCCGTCGGTGTCCTTCCAGCCGGCCTCCGCCAGCAGGGCCCGGGCGCGGGCGGGATCGTGGGGGTAGCGGCGCACCTTGGGGTTGTAGGCCCAGGTGCCGGGCCGGTAGGGCCCCGTGGCCTCCTGCCCGAGACCGAGCACGACGCCGTCTATCAGGTCCTGCTTGTTGATGGCGTAGGCGAAGGCCTGGCGCACCCGGCGGTCCTTGAAGCGCGGGTCCCTCAGGTTGAAGCCGAAGTACGTATAGCTGTTCCCCGGGTAGCGGTACTTCGTGTACGCCTTGAGGAAGGCCGGGTAGTCCGTCTGGCGGTTGTACTGGATCGCGGTCAGGTTCGTCATGTCGATGCCCTTGGCCTTCAGCTCGAGGAAGATCGTGGCCTGGCTCGGGATGATCCGGTAGACCAGCCGCGAGATGTACGGGCGGCCGTCGTAGTAGACGGGATTGGCGGCGAGCACGACCTTCTCCCCGCTCTTCCACTCCTGGAACCGGTACGGCCCGCTGCCGACCGGCAGCCGGTTCTGCGGCGCCTCGCGCAGCTTGCCGTCGCGGACGTATGGCGCCAGCAAGTGCTTGGGCAGGACCCACATCTCCCACGTATCGAGCGCCGTCGCGTACACCTGCTTGTACTGCAGCCGGATCGTGTACGGGTCGAGGACCTCCGCGCGCTTGACGGCCAGGAAGTCCTCCTTGTACGCCGTCGGCGTCTTGGGATGGATCATCGTCTCGTACGTGAAGAGCACGTCCTCGGCGGTGACCGGCTGGCCGTCGTGCCAGGTGGCGCCGCGGCGGAGGTGGAAGGTGAGGTCCAGGCAGCTCTTGCTGAACTCCCAGGACTGCGCCAGGTCGCCGACGAAGTTGAGCTCCCGGTCCCGCTTGAGGAGGCCCGAGTAGATCATGCCGCCCATCTCGTGCGAGGCGGCGTCGCTGGTGATGTTGGGGATGAAGCTCGAGACGTCGCCGAGAGAGGCCTCGATGAGCGTGTCGCCGTAGGCGGGCTCCTCGGCGCCGCGCTGGGAGGAGGTCTCGTCGTCCTTGCCTTCGACCTCACGCCCACAGCCGGCGAGGCCGGCGGCGAGCGCGAGCAGGACCGCGAGGGCGAGGCTCAAGCGAGCGGGTGCTTTGGGAGCCTGTCCCAGCGCCCTCATCAGCAGCGACGCCCGGCAAGCCGGGCTTGCGATGAGGAGGGCTCGGCGGCGCCTCGCCCCATTATTTGGCCGCCGGCGCTGCCGGCGGGGCGGCCGGAGCGGGGACGCTGGCGGCGGGCTTCAAGGGCTCGCGGACCACCGAGCTGCTGCGCTCGCCGCCGAGCAGGGTGAGCCCGAAGGAGGTGAACACGAAGATGACGGCGACGACCGTCGTGATCTTCCCGAGCAAGGTCGGCGTCCCCATCGACCCGAACACCGCCTGGGTGCCGCCGCCGCCGAACGCCGAGCCGATGTCGGCCCCCTTGCCGGCCTGGAGCAGCACGATCCCCATGATCGCGAACCCCACCAGCACGTGAACGATGACCAGCGCCGTGTACATGAGACGATCACTCTCCTTTGAGGACGGTCACGCCCTTGTGCGTCACCTTCTTGACGATCGCCACGAATCCCTGCGCGCTCAGGCTGGCGCCCCCGACGAGGGCGCCGTCGATGTCGGGCTCGGCCGTCAGCGCTCCCGCGTTGTCGGGCTTGACGCTGCCGCCGTAGAGGATGCGCACCCTCTGCGCGACCTCCTTCGTCGCGAGCTCCGTGAGCAGGCCGCGCAGGTAGCCGTGGACCTCGGCGGCCTGGGCGGGCGTCGCGTTGACGCCGGTGCCGATGGCCCACACGGGCTCGTAGGCGAGGACGCCGCTGCCGATCGCGCGGTGGTCGAGCCCGGCCAGGCCCGCCCGGAGCTGGCCCTCGACGGTCGTGAACGTGAGCCCCTGCCGGCGCTCCTCGGCCGTCTCCCCGACGCAGAGGACCGGCGTCATCCCGAGCGCCAGCACCGCCCGCACCTTGCGGTTGATCTGCTCGTCGGTCTCGCCCAGGTCCCGGCGGCGCTCCGAGTGGCCCACGATCACGTACGTGCAGCCCAGCTCGACGAGCATCGCCGGCGAGATCTCGCCGGTGAACGCGCCCGCCGTCTCCCAGTGGCAGTTCTGCGCGCCGAGGGCCATGGGGCTGCCCGCGAGCAGCTCGGCGACCACGCCGAGCGCGGTGAAGGGCGGGCAGAGCACCACGTCCACGCCGCGCGGCCGCTTGAGCCCGTCGCGCACCCCGGCGGTGAGCGCGCGCGCCTCCGCGAGCGTGCCGTTCATCTTCCAGTTGGCGACGACGAGGGGCGTGCGCATCAGGCGTCCGTCAGCGCCTCGACGCCCGGGAGCTTGCGCCCCTCGAGGAACTCGAGGAAGGCGCCGCCCGCCGTCGAGATGTAGCCGATGCGGTCCGTCAGGCCGGCCCGGTGGACGGCCGCGATGGTGTCGCCGCCGCCCACGACCGAGAAGCCCTGGAGCTCGGCGACCGCGCGCGCCACCCCGATCGTGCCCGCCGCGAACGCCGGCTTCTCGAACACGCCGAGCGGGCCGTTCCAGACCACCGTGCGGGCCGACCGCACCAGCTCGCCGAACTGCTGCACCGTCACGGGCCCGATGTCGAGGCCCATCGAATCCGACGGGATGTCCCGGACGCCGACCACGCGGCCGGACGGGCTGTCCACGCCCGCGGCCACGACGACGTCGACCGGGAGGAGGACACGCACGCCGCGCCGGCGGCCCTCGGCGAGGGTGCGGCGCGCGCTCTCCACGAGGTTGGGCTCGATCCGGGAGCGCCCCGGGTCGTGGCCGAGCGCGCGCAGGAACGTGAAGGCCATGGCGCCGCCGATGGCGATCGCGTCGACGCGGCCGAGCAGGTTCTCGACGAGGCCGAGCTTGTCGGACACCTTGGCGCCGCCGAGGATCGCGACGAGCGGCCGCTCGGGGTGCTCGAGGATGCGCCCGAGGGCGGCGAGCTCGCCCTCCATCAGGAGCCCGGCCGCCGCCGGCTGCAGGTAGCGGGTGATCGCGTCGATCGAGGCGTTGGCGCGGTGGGCGGCGGCGAAGGCGTCGTCGACGTAGCCGTCGGCCAGGCGCGCCAGCGCCCGCGCGAACTCCGCGTCGTTGGCCTCCTCCTCGGGATGGAACCGCAGGTTCTCCAGCAGCACCACCTCTCCCGGCTTCATCGCCTCCACCCGCGCCTCGGTGACGGCGCCGACGCAGTCCGGCGCCAGCGGCACGTCCAGGCCCAGCAGCTCCCCGAGGCGCGTGGCCACGGGGGCCAGCGAGTACTGGGGATCGGGCCGCCCCTTCGGGCGCCCGAGGTGCGAGGCGAGCACGACCGCCGCCCCCGCCTCCAGGCAGTGACGGAGCGTGGGCAGCATCGCCCGGATGCGCGTGTCGTCCGCCACCGCCCCGTCCGCGAGCGGCACGTTCAGGTCCGCACGGAGGAACACGCGCTTACCCGCGAGCGAGAGCTGCCGGACGCCGAGCTTGGGCACCAGGGCGGTCAGAGCGACGTGGCCATGAAGCGGATCAGGTCGCGCACGCGGCAGGAGTAGCCCCACTCGTTGTCGTACCAGGCGAGGACCTTGACGAGGCCGCCGTCGATCAGCGCCGTGGAGGGCAGGTCGACGATCGAGGAGTGGGGGTTGCCGTTGAAGTCGCTGGACACCAGCTCCTCGTCGGTGGCGTCGAGGATGCCGCGCAGCGACCCCGCCGCCGCCTCCCGGAACGCGTCGTTGATCGCGGCCACGCTCGTCGGCTTCTCGAGCTCGGCCACGAGGTCGACCACGGACACGTTGATGGTGGGCACGCGGATGGCGATGCCGTCGAGCCGTCCCTTGAGCTTGGGCATGACGAGCCCGACCGCGGTGGCGGCGCCGGTCGTGGTGGGGATCATGCTCACGGCGGCGGCGCGGGCGCGGCGCAGGTCCTTGTGCGGGAAGTCGTGGACCGGCTGGTCGTTGGTGTACGAGTGCACGGTGGAGGCGAAGCCGCGCGTGATGCCGAACCGGTCGTCGAGCACCTTGGCCGTCGTGGCCAGGCAGTTGGTGGTGCAGGAGGCGTTGGAGACGATCCGGTGCCGGGCCGGGTCGTAGGCCTGCTCGTTCACGCCCAGCACGATGGTCACGTCGGGGTCCTTGGCGGGGGCGGTGATGACGACCTTCCGGGCCCCCGCCTGGATGTGCTTGGAGGCGGTGGCGGTGTCGCGGAAGACGCCGGTGGACTCGACCACGATGTCCACTCCCAGCTCCTTCCAGGGCAGCGCCGCCGGGTCCTTGATCGAGCACACGCGGATCTCGCGCCCGTTGACGAAGATCGCCTCGCCCTTGGCCATCACCTCGGCGCCGAGCGTGCCGTGGACCGAGTCGTACTTCAGCAGGTGCGCGAGCGTCTTGGCGTTGGCGAGGTCGTTGACCCCGACGACTTCGATCTCGGGCGCGCCGAGGGCGGCGCGGAAGAACACCCGCCCGATCCGTCCGAACCCGTTGACGCCGACTCGAGTGGCCATGGAGGGAACTCCCCGTCGAAAGGATATTGAGGAATTATACGGCCGTTTCGGTGACGCGGGCAACCGTGAGCGCTCCCACCGTGAGGGCGCCGGCGTCCAGCGTCGCCCGCGCGCACGCCGTGATCGTCGCGCCCGTGGTGAGGACGTCGTCGACCAGCAGCGGAGGGCGCGCGTGTCGAGCGCGATGCCGAGGCCGCGGGCGACCCGGCGCGCGAGCAGGGCCGCCTGGTTGAAGCCGCGCTCCCGCTCGCGCGCCGGATGGAGCGGGACCGGCACCACCAGGTCGGGCGCGACCGGCAGCCCGCGCGCGCACGTCTCCAGCAGCAGGTCGCCGAGCGGCGCCGCCAGCGCGGACTTGCCGGAGAACTTCAGCGCGTGCACGGCCTCGCGCACGGCGCCCTCGTAGACCGCCGCCGACCGCCCGTAGGTGAAGCCGGGCCGCCGGCGCCGGCAAGCCCCGCAGCGGTCGATCGCCCCGTCCCCGGCGGCCACCACGCCCGGGTCGAGGACCCAGAACGGGCGGCCGCAGAGGGCGCACCAGGGCGGGGCGAGCCGGCGGATCGAGCGCCAGCAGGCGTCGCACAGCGAGGGGTGGCGGCCGCCGGCCGCGCCGCAGACCAGGCAGACGGGCGGGAACAGCAGGTCGACGGCGGCGCGGACTACGGCCGCAACGTGTTCCATCGGCCGCAGGCGCCGCACCGGTCGCGCCACATGGGCGCCACCGCGCCGCACTCCGTGCAGCGCTGCGGCACCGCGAAGGCGTGGGCGAGCTGGAGGCCGCGCCGGTACTCCTCGAACGCCTCGCGGCCCTGGCCGCGGCGCTCGAAGATGGCGCCGAGGAACGCGTGCACCGCGGGCAGCTCGGGCGCGCGCACCTCGATCTTCTCGAAGTGATCGGCCGCCTCGTCGAGCATCTCCAGCTCGAAGTACACGCGCCCGAGCGCGACCGCGAGGGCGAGGTCGTCGGGCGCCCGCTCGAGGGCCAGGCGGTAGAGGGCGATCATGCGCGTCGGGCGCCCTTCCTCGCGGTAGGCCCGCTCCAGCCGCGCGAGGATCGGCAGCGCCGGCGTGACCTCGGCCGCCCGCTCCCACACGCGCAGCGCCTCCCGCCGCTCGCCCGCCGCCTCGTGGGCGTCGCCGAGCGCGATCGTCGCCGGGACGAAGCGGCGGTCCGCGCGGACGGCGTTGCGGAAGTGGACGAGGGCGTCCCGCGGCGCCCCGGCCGCCATCCGGGCGCGCCCCAGCTCGTAGTGGATCACGGCCAGCCACTCCGTCTCGCGGGCCCGCTCGCCCGCGGGCCCGAGCGCGATCAGGCGCTGCTGGGGCTCGATCGCGTCCTCCCAACGACCGGACTCGACGGCGAGGTCGCGCAGCGCGCGCAGCGCCGACAGGTGGTAGCGGTTCCGCTGGAGCGCCTGCTCGTAGAGGGAGCGCGCGTCGGCGTACCGGCCGGCGCCGCGCGCGTCGGCGGCCATGGCCATCAGCGCGGCGACGCGCGAGTCCGCCCCGCTCGTCTCCGCCCGCGGGGCCCCCAGCAGGCGGTTGACGATGCCGGCGGCGGACGAGACGGCGCGCAGCGTGCGGATCAGGCTCGGCATGAGACGGCGGGACGCGGGATCGGCAGGAAACGGGTGATCATGGAGCCGGGCATCACCCGGTCGCCATGCGCTCCTCCTCCTCGGCGGCCCGCTGGCAGTTGATGCAGTAGCGGGCGAACGGCAGCGCCTCGAGGCGCTTGTCGGAGATGGCCTCCCCGCACCGCTCGCAGTCGCCGAAGCTGCCTCCGTCGATCTTCTGCAGCGCCGAGACGACTTCCTTCAGGACCCGGCGGTCGCCGTTGCTCAGCTCGAAGAGGAACTCGCGATTATAAGACGTGGCGGCCTGGTCGCCGAGATCCTTCGTGGAGTCGTCCTCGGGGCCCTTGGCGTAGAGCGCGGTCTTGCCCACTCCCTCGGCGAGCTGGCGGTGCTTCTCCTCCAGCTTCTTCTTGAACTGGGCCAGGC